>DATFXS010000966.1:0-8370 GCA_035315605.1 Polyangia bacterium | reverse complement strand
GATCGCGAGCACCGCGGCCAGCGCGCATGTCACCACCATGACGAAGAAGTGGGCGAACGGCAGCAGCGCGGCGAGGAGGCCGATCCCCAGCTCGCGCCGCCGCGACGGAGTCGCGAGGTCCTGCATCAGGAGGCCCACGATCACCAGCGACAGCGGCACCGCCGCACAGAAGCCGATGAACCCGTACCAGAGGCAGCGGCCCCACGCGAGCGGCACGACCAGGACGGCGAGCCGCCAATCACGCCCGAACACCCGCAGCACGAACGCCGTCGCGACCGGCAGCGCCGCCACGCAGAAGAGCGCGACGAAGAGCCGCGACGCCGTTTCCAGCGGCATCAGATACGAAAGCAGATACGTGAACGCGTAGTGCAGGCAGTTCGGGACGATCCGGAAGTCGAATTCCCAGGCCGAAGCGATCCCGCTGGCGGGATCCGCCCGATGGCGCAGCGCCGCGGGCACGCTCAGATGGGCCGGATAGTCGAAGAAGGGCAGATAGTGCCCCGCGAAAAGCGGCACCACGGACAGGATGACCAGCCCGGCGAACAGCGCGACATCAGTCCGGATTCGGGGCATTTGGCGCACCCAGGCTACGCCAACCGGGGACCGCGCGGGGGGCTGGAACCCGGGGGGCGCTCCGTCTATCCTTGCGCGCGATGTCGACCTCGAAGGTATCCCCCATCGCGGTTCCGCGGCCTGCCGGGTCGCCGCGGATCATGGTGCACATCGTCGCGTACAACGCGTCGTCCACGCTGGCGCGCGTCCTCGATCGCATCCCCAAGGATCTGCGGCCTCGCCTGACCGAGATCTGTGTGTTCGACGACGCCTCGACCGACGACACCTATCTGGTCGGCAAGGGCTACCAGCAGGTCCGCGACATGCCGCAGCTGCGCGTGTTCCGCAACGCGACCAACCGCGGCTACGGCGGCAACCAGAAGCTCGGCTATCGCTACGCCATCGAGAACGGCTTCGACGCGGTGGTGCTGTTGCACGGCGACGGTCAGTACGCGCCCGAGGCGATGTCCAACCTGCTGGATCCGATCCTGTCGGGCGAGGCGGAGGCGGTGTTCGGGTCGCGCATGCTCGAGAAGGGCGCGGCCCGGCGGGGCGGCATGCCGCTTTACAAGTACATCGGAAACCAGATCCTGACGAAGTTCGAGAACACGGTGCTGGGGATGGACCTGTCCGAGTTCCATTCCGGCTACCGCGTCTACTCCGTCGAGGCGCTGAAGAAGATTCCGTTCGAACGGAACAGCGACGACTTTCACTTCGACACGCAGATCATCGTCCAGCTGAACGCGGCCGGGATGCGCATCAAGGAGGTCCCGATCCCGACCTACTACGGTGAGGAGATCTGCCGCGTCAACGGCATGAAGTACGCCTGGGACGTCACGCGTTCGGTGCTGGAGTACCGGCTGCACGAGGCCGGCGTCGTCCGCCGGCCCGAGTACGCGCACGTCGATCCGCCGCCCTACACCGAGAAGATGTCGCCGTTCTCGAGCCACCGCCGGATCATCGAAGCGGTGCCGGCGGGGGGGAAGGTGCTGGACGTCGGTTGCGCCGGCGGCTACCTGGCCCGCGCGCTGGCGGCCAAGGGTTGCACCGTGTTCGGCGTCGACGTTCACGACGACGCCGACGCGCGGGGGGCCTGCGCGCGCTTCGAGGTCGCCAACCTGGACGGCGGCGACTGGGCGCCCGCGGAGCGCAACTTCGATTGCATCGTCTTCGCCGACGTGCTCGAGCACATGCGCGACACCAGCATCCTCGAGCGCGCCAGGGACTGGCTGAAGCCGGGCGGAACGATCGTGGCGTCGACCGGGAACATCGCGCTCTGGTACATGCGGCTCGCGCTGCTGACTGGCCGCTTCCGCTACAGCCCGCGCGGGATCCTGGACGAGACGCACGTGCACCTCTATACGCGCGACAGTTTCCGGGAGCTGGTCATCAACGCCGGCTACCGCATCGCGAAGGAAGACTGGACGGTCATCCCGATCGAGAAGGTCGCGACGCCAGCGCTCGCCAAGGCGACCGCGTTGTTCGATTCGTTTCAATATTCGCTGGCCAGGTCCCGGCCCGAGCTGTTCGCCTACCAGTTCGTGGTCCAGGCGGAGCCGGCCTGAGAGACCATTGGCAGCCGGCGAGTACAGCCCGGGGCAGCACGCGCGACACCTGAGTCGGGCCCTCCAGGCCTTGAACCTCGGGGACCGGCTGGCCGATCCGGTGCAGCCGTCGCGGCGCGATCTCGCGGTGGACGCCGCGCTCGCGGTCTACGGCCAGGGGATCCTGTGGGCGCTGACGACCGAGACCCCGGAGGGCGTGTCGGTCGGCCTGGACGAGGCGTGGACCGGCGCGCCGCCCGGGCTGATCGCGATGGCCGCGGACGGCGCCGGGATCAGCCGGGCGCGAGCGGCCCTGGCGCGCAGCCCGCTCCGCCGCGCCGAGATGACGGAAGCGGAGCAGGAGTCGGAGCTCGGATCGGTTCGCGTGGTCCTGCGCGGGCTGATCCGCGCGCTTCAGCTGCACCAGCCTTCCCGAAGACGGATCGCGATCGGTCGTGGGGTGCGCATCGGTCTGGTGGCGATCGCCGCCGTCGTCTTGATCATTGTCGCGGCGAAGTTGATCCAGGGACCGGACCTGGCGGCCGGCAAACCGTGGATCGCCAGCAGCGCCGACCGCGACTGCGACGTGACCAACGGGATGTGTCAGGGAACGGCGGTCAACATCTTCTTTCACACGCGGCAGGAAGAGTCGCCCTGGGTCCAGATCGATCTCGGCAGCCCGAAGCGCATCTCTTCCATCACCGTCACCAACCGCCGCGATTGCTGTGAAGAGCGGGCGGTCCCCATGATCCTCGAGACCGGCCTGACGCCCATCAAGTTCACGCCGGTGGCGGAGCAGAAGACGGCCTTCACCGAGTGGAAGGCCAAGTTCCCCCCGGTGATGGCCCGTTACGTGCGGGCCCGCGTTCCCCGCAACACGATCCTGCACCTCGAAAAGATCGCCGTGCACTGACGCTCGACCGTGCGGCCCCAGTCCGCTTTAAGCGTGGCGGCGCTCCGCTCGCTGCGGGGTCCTGTCGCTCCGGCTGCCTTCCCGCCGAGACTTTTTCGGCGAGTCGTGGTCTTACGGGAAGTTACTTTGCTCGTCATACGTTCGATCGGGCGGGCTCCCCCCGCCCCGCGCCGAAAAAGTCTCGGCGGGTCCCCTCCAACGCGCCACCCTCGCTCGCTATGCGCCGCGGGTAGGTCGACCTGAGTCTGGTGTGTGACCCGACTCTGCATCGGCGGCTGTCGGGCGGAGCGGAGGCCGGCCGAACAGCCGTCCCTCCCGCCCCCGCCGAAGAGTTGAGTGAGCGGAGCCATCTACGAGATGCGCTTCAAAGCGCGATGGCGCGCGCGTAGATCGTGTAGCTCGCGACGGCGACGACGGCGGCGCACTGGATGAAGGCGATCCAGCGGGTCGCCCGCCGCCGCATCATCTTGTCCACGGCCAGCCCGAACAGCCCGAACAGCGGGGCCATCCCGAACTGCATGTAGACCCCTTTGATGGGGCCTTGATAGTCGAAGGGGTACGCGACCACGAAGTGCAGCTGCCCGATGACCGCCAGCGCGGGCGCGAGCAGCAGGGGAATGAACTCCGCCTGCCGCCGGCGCACGCAGACGATCAACGCCCAGAACCAGGCCACGACGGTCGAGACCGCGATGACGAGGCCGCCGACCGCGCTCGCCTGCGAGAACGGCACCGCCGCGTCCCTGAGCGCCTTCCAGTTGCCGGTGGCCGTCGACGGCTTCTCGGGTCCGCGCACGAAGCCGTAGTTGTAGTAGTCGACGAACGTGCTGGCGACGACCACCGGCCAGAAGTACGACCGCGGCGTCTCGCCGCTCGGGGCGTACGGATGGCTCAGGACGTCGTTGCTCCAGCCGTAGAAGAATTCCGGCGGGCGACGTTTCCAGTACGGGCCGACCTTCGGCGCCGAAGCGCCGTCCGGACCGTCGAAGCCGGACAGCACCGGTTTGTGGTACCGGCGCTGATTTCTCACCAGGTACCAGCCGCAGGTCCCGCCAAACGTCACGACGACCAGCAACCAGGTCGCGGCCTGCCGCAGGCGGACCGTGCGGTCCGCCGCGCCGAACAGGACGGCGAACGCGGCGCCGCCGAGGACCGAGGCGAATATGACCAGGGCCGAGATCTTGGTCAGCATCTGCAGCCCCGCCAGCAACCCTGTCAGCAGAACCTGCCAGATGAATCGCTGGCCGCGCTGCTGGCGGCGCAGAGCCTCGGCTCCCATCAGGAGCGTGGCGGCGGCCAGCATGCCGTTCATTCCTTCGGCGGTGACCATTCCGGACAGGTGCACGGCCGCCGGCATGATCGCCGCCAGCGTCAGCCCGACGATCCTGGCCAGTCTTCGCCGCGGCAGGTGGCGCTCGAGGCCGAACCAGATGAGCAGCATCGTCGCGCTGGAAAACATCACCGACGGGAGCGCGAGCAGGCTCGGTGGGGGATGAAGGCCCCGGAAGAACGCGGCCTCGATCGCGTAGAAGAGCGGCGGATGATCGGTGGCGCGGCTCAGCCACAGGTCGGGCAGCGAATGGTGCGTCGCGATCCACTGGACGTAGACATAGTGGTCGTAGGCGTCGTAGCCGTTGTTCGGATGGAAGGTCAACAGCATCGAGAAGCGGAGCACGATGGCGCCGAGCACGATCGACGTCTCGACGACCCGGCGCCGCACGAACGCCGACAGCTGCTCGGCGAGCTCGACGAGGCGTTCCGCGAGCAGCATCGAACGTTGGTCGAGCCAAGAAAGGATCGGCTTCATACGAATTTGATCTTGCGAGCGGCGATCGCCGACATCTTCAACAGCAGGAGCCCGTGCCGCCAGCGGTCGATGTTGGTCGTGCCGTACGTTCGATCCCGGTAGCGCACGGGGATCTCGACGATCTTGAGGTTGAGGCGCGCCGCCCCGAAGATCAGGTCGAAGTCGCCGAACGGATCGAAGTCGCCGAAGTACGACCGCGCGGCCGCGATCCGCTCGTAATCGCGGCGCCACAGCACCTTCGTCCCGCACAGCGTGTCCTTGATCGGCTGCTGCAGCAGATACGTGAACAGCTGCGAGAACGCCACGTTCCCCAGCTTGTTGAAGAACCGCATCGCCCCCGGCTCCATCGGGTAGACCAGGCGCGTCCCCTGCACGTAGTCGCCCAGTCCGCTCGCGATGACGTCGTAAAAGCCGGGCAACTCTTCGGGCGGCATCGTCAGATCCGCATCCAGAATCATCAGGATGTCGCCGGTCGCCCTGGCGAAACCCAGCCGGACCGCGTCGCCCTTGCCCTTGCCGGTCTGTTGATAGGCGCTGAGCTTCAGCGGGCCGCGGTAGCGCTGCATCTCTGTCTGGATCGTCCCCCAGGTGTCGTCCGACGAATGCCCCTCGACGAAGATCAGCTCGGTGCCAGTGCCCATGACCGGCGTGCGGGTCAGGGCGGCCGCGACGTTGCCCGCCTCGTTGCGCGTCGGCACGATCACGCTGACGCTGGCGCGCCGTGGGGCCGGGGCGTCGCCGCGATCGCGCAGCACGTAGATCCGGTACAGCGACACGAACTGCATCCCGGGCGCGCGCACGATGTATCGGTTCAGCGCGGGCGACAGCCCCGGCACGTCGAGCGGCAGCAGCAGGCGGTTTTCGTGGCGCACCATCTCGAGCCCGGCGATGTCGAACAGGTTGCGGTAGTCGGAGTCCGACAGCCAGTTCGACGTCGGCGCGGGCCGCTTCCAGCCGGTCATCTCGGCGGCGCGAACCGGAATCTCCCACATGTAATTGAAGGCGGTCAGGTAGATGCGGCCGCCGGGTGCGAGCCGGCGCTTGAGGCCCAGCAGCAGCGCCTTGACGTCGAGCACGCTGTGACAGAGGCGATCGCAGATGACCGCGTCCCAGGCTCCCGCCTTCGTCGATTCCAGGTCGGCGCTGGGCGGCGCTGTCGCGTCAGCGACCTCGAAGGCGATCTCCGGATGCTGCGCGCGCGCCCGCTCGATCGCCGCGGGCAGATAATCGATCCCCATTCGTTTCGGGTTCGGCAGCGCCGCCAGCAGATCGCCCCCGCCGCAACCGGCCTCGAACACCGAGGCATCCGCGGGGATGAGGCGGGCAAAAGCTTCCGTCAGATCGCGATACAGGAAATCCTGCGCCGCCCGGTGGCGCGGCGTTTCGGTCGCGCGCGCGAAGTAGTCGCGCCACGCAGCCTCCAGCGCATCGGCCTGTTGGACCGGCTCGCGCGTCGTGGCATCCGCGCGCGGGCCGCTGGAAATCGGCAGAATGGGCGTGGCGTTTGCCATCGTTAAGATCGTTGAGATCGTTGCGATCGAAATTTAACGCGGTTCGCGAGTATATCTCGCGGGTCCTGCGGTTGACAGGGCCAGGAGGCCTCGACAGAATCCCGCGGTCGCTGCAATGACCTCCCTACGCCTCGATCTCCCTCCCAAAGGCGTCCTTCAACCGAACGACGACCACGATCCTCTTCCGTACTACTACCACCCGTGGATCGGCTGGCTCTATCGCCACCGGCTTCAGATGGGCCTCAACATGCTGCCCGCGGGCGGCAAGCGCGTGCTCGAGATTGGCGTCGGAAGCGGCGTGCTCGTGCCGACGCTGACTGCCCGCTATCGGGAGTACACGGGCACCGACCTGACGCTCGCGCCCGGCCTGGACGGGCTGGTCGCGCGCGGCTGCAAGGCCGAGTTTCTCCGCGCCAACCTCCTCGAAGACGACCTGCCGGCCGATCATTACGACGCCGTCGTCTGCTTCTCCGTGCTCGAACACATTTCGGATTCCGCCGGCGCCGCGCGGGGCCTCGCGCGCGCCCTCGCGCCGGGCGGGACGCTCGTCTGCGGCTACCCGATGGTCAGCGCGTTCATGTCGCGCGCGTTCTTGATGATCGGCTACAAGAACATCGACACCGACCACGTCAGCGCGCCCAAGGCGATCTCGGCGGCGCTCTCTTCGGTGCTCAAGCCCGTCGCCCGCGCGGCCTTTCCGCCGGCCGCGCCGGTCTCCGCCGCGCTTTATCAGTGCACGGCCTGGACGAAGCCAGCGTAGGGCGCACCTCCAGTCGCCGCGGTCGGATCCGAATGTCGCGCTTCTGACGATGAGCGCGCCGCCACGGCCGGCATGATCGCGAAGATCCGGAGGTGAGCGCGCCGGCACGCGTCGTGCTTGTGCGTGATCCTGGATGCCTTCGCTTGATCCGTCGGGCCCGGACTCGGGTCCGCGCCACCCCAGATCCGTCCTGTCGCTCCTTCGTCGCGGCTCGGTTGCCTTCACGACGCGTCTGGGTGCGCCTGGACTGCTCGCCATCGCGGTGACGGCGCTCGGGCTCGGACTCCGGATCGAGCACGCAATCACTTTCGACGGCCCGGCGCGCGGCGCCGACTACGCCGTCCACGTCGAGGGCGTGCGCTGGATCCTCGAGCACAAACGGCCCTTCGATTTCGCGGAGACCGTGTCGGGGCAGATCCGCTACCAGCCGCCTCTCTGGTATGCGCTTGGCGCGGTCATCTTGCGCGTCACCGGATCGGAGCGCGCGATCGCCGCCCTGGCGGTGATCGGGTGGGCGGTCCGGCAGCTGCTGCTGGCGCTCCTGTTGCGAAGAGCCATCCCGGCCCGGCCGTGGAGCGCCCTGGCCGCGCTGGCGATCAACGCGGTGCTGCCGCTCAGCGTTCTCACCGACGGGAAGGTCAACCCCGAGGGGCTGCACACGACGCTGTTCATGGTCGCCGTCTACTGGCTCTGGCGGATGGAAAGAGAGTCGCACGAGGCGGGCGGGATCTCGTTTCGCAGCGCAGGCCTGTTCGGCGCGTTCGCCGGGCTCGCCGTTTTGACCAAAGGCACGTCGGGCGTGCTGGTGTTGAGCGCGGCGATCGTCCTGGGGGCGCGCGCCGTCCGCCTGCTGGCGGGGCCGCACACGCCGGCAGCCTGGCGCCGGCTGGTCCGCCTGGCGCTGGTCGCCGCCTGCGCCTGGACGGTGGTGGCCGGCTGGTGGTGCGGCCCGAACCTCGTGAAGTACGGGCATCCGTTCCCCCACAGCTGGGACCGGTCGCCGCCGGGCGATGGAGCGGACCCCATCCCCTACCGCCGGCCGCTGGGATGGATTCTGCCGCTCGACTGGAAAGAATCGCTCGCGCTTCCGGTGATCAGGACGCCGACCGAACCGCGTCCCAACTTCTGGGCGGCGACCGTGGTCGGAACGTGGACCGACTATTACAACCGCGGGTTCTGTCGTCTCAAAGGGGGCGGCACCGACGATCATGTCTTCTGGGGCGGGTGGGCCGTCAGCGGAAATTGCATTCGCCTGTTCCGCGTCCTCGCGCGAATCGGCATCTGCC
>DATFXS010000965.1:0-6792 GCA_035315605.1 Polyangia bacterium | reverse complement strand
CCGCACCTGCCGCTGGTGTTCATGCTGGTGCTGACGCAGCTGTCGGTGGGCGCGTTCGTCGTCGAATTCGTGCTGCGGCGCCTGTTTCCACAGCTGGCGTCGGCGCGCGCCTACCACGCGATCATCGCGCTTTGCGCCGGCCTGCTCGCGCTCGGCGCCAGCGTGTTCCATCTGGGGCGGCCGAAGTACGCGTTCCGCGCCGTCATCGGCCTGCGCACCTCCTGGCTGTCGCGCGAGATCCTCGCCTTCGGCGCGTTCGCCGGCGCGGCCGCGGCGTACGCCGCCTGGGTCTGGCGCGGGCCGCTGCTGGGGGCGCTGCGCGTGACGGCGCCGCCGGAGTGGCTGTCGGCGCCGTCCGTGGGAAACGCGCTCGGCACGCTGGTGGTGATGACGGGGCTGGGCGGCGTCGGCTGCTCCGTCATGCTGTACGTGAAGACGGCCCGCGAATGGTGGAGCGGCGCGCGCACCGCTTATCGCTTCTACGCGACGGCCGCGGTGCTGGGCCTGGCGACGACGCTGGTCAGCATGCTGGCGTTCGGCTGCGGTCCGGGCGGCGAGATCTGCGCCGGGGCGGGCAACTCGGCGCGCCTGCTGGCGGTGGTGGCGGGCGCGAAGCTTCTGTGGGAGGCGGCGATCCTGATCCACCTGCGCGACAAGCAGCTCGGGCCGCTGCGCCGCACAGCGCTGCTGTTCATGGGCGATCTGCGGCGCGAGGCGGGGGCGCGGCTGGCGCTCGGCCTCGCGGGCGGCGTGCTGGCGCCGCTGGTCGTCGCCCACATGGCCGACACGGATGGCGCGTCCGCGCCGGCGGTGGTGATCGCGGCGCTCGGCTGCGCGGCGCTGATCGCCGCCGAGCTGGTCGAGCGCGCCCTGTTCTTCCGCGCGGCCAGCCCGCCGCGCATGCCCGGCGGGGTGTAACGCCATCATGGGACGCACGCCCAAGGTCCCGGACAAGATCGCGGCGCTGCTGCACGCGCGCACCGGACCGCTGACGCAGGAGCTGGTGCGGCGGCCGGGCGGCTTCGGCCTCGGCCAGGTGCCGACGCGGTTGGCGCCCGACGCGACGACGACGGCGGTCTGCGGCTTCTGCTCGACGGGCTGCGGCCTGGAGATCCACCTGCGCGACGGCGAGGCGATCAACCTGTCCCCGGCGCGCGACTATCCGGTCAACCGCGGCACCGCCTGCCCGAAGGGGTGGGAGGCGCTGACGCCGCTGGCCGCGCCCGATCGCGCCACGCGGCCGCTGCTGCGCAACGCCGCCGGCAAGCTGCAGCCGGCGACGTGGGACGAGGCGGTCGGCGCGATGGTGACGCGCTTCAGGGCGATCGGCGCCGCCCACGGTCCGCAGGCGGTGGCGTTCCTCGGGACAGGTCAGCTCCCCAGCGAGGAGCTGGCGTTTCTCGGCGCGCTCGCGAAGTTCGGGATGGGGATGGTGCACGGCGACGGCAACACGCGCCAGTGCATGGCCACCGCGGTCGTCGCCTACAAGCAGGCGTTCGGGTTCGACGCCCCGCCCTACGCCTACGCCGACTTCGAGGAGTCGGACGCGCTGGTGTTCGTCGGCGCCAACCCGTGCATCGCGCACCCGATCATGTGGGAACGCGTTTGCAAGAACAGGCGCAAGCCCGAGATCGTCGTCATCGACCCGCGCAAGACCGAGACCGCCGTCGCGGCGACGCAACATCTGGCCGTGCGGCCGAAGTCGGACCTGCGTCTGTTCTACGGCCTGGCGAACCTGCTGATCGCGCGCGGCTGGATCGACCGCGACTTCATTCAGCGCCACACCAGCGGCTTCGACGCCTTCGCGGCGGCGCTGGAGCCGTACACGCTGGCGGCGACGGCCGAGGCGACCGGGCTGCCCGAGGCGGCGATCGAACGCCTGGCGGGCATGATCCACGAGCGCGAACGCGTTTCGTTCTGGTGGACGATGGGCGTCAATCAGAGCCACGAGGGCGTGCGGCTGGCGCAGGCGATCATCGCGATCGCGCTTCTGACCGGGAACATCGGGCGGCCGGGGGCGGGCGCGAACTCGATCACCGGCCAGTGCAACGCGATGGGGTCGCGTCTGTTCGCGAACACGACCAACCTCCTGGGCGGCCACGACTTCGCGAACGCGGACCACCGCGGGAAGGTCGCCGGCGTGCTGGGCATCGACGAGACGCGCATCCCGCGCGAGGGGAGCTGGGCCTACGACCAGATCATGGAGGGCGTCCTGGCCGGGAAGATCCGCGGGCTCTGGATCGTCGCGACCAACACAGCGCACTCGTGGATCAACCAGGCCGACGCGCGCGAGATCCTGGGACGGCTCGACACGCTGGTCGTGCAGGACATGTACGCGACGACCGAGACCGTCGCCCAGGCGCACATCGTCCTGCCGGCCGCAGGCTGGGGCGAGAAGGAAGGCACGTTCATCAATTCCGAACGGCGCTTCGGGCTGCTGAAGAAAGTGGCGCGCGCGCCGGGCGAGGCGCTGGCGGACTTCTCCATCTTCCAACTGATCGCGGAGCGGTGGGGCTGCGGCGAGATGTTCGCGCGCTGGAAGACGCCGGAGGACGTGTTCGGCCTGCTGAAGGAGCTGACGCGCGGACAGCCGTGCGACATCACCGGCATCTCCGACTACGGGATGCTGGAAGACCGGCGCGGCATCCAGTGGCCGCTGCGCGCCGGCGAGGACGTCGCGCCCGGCAGCGAGCGGCGCCTGTTCGAGGACGGCCGCTTCTTTCACGCCGACGAGCGGGCGCGCTTCATTTATGAAGCGCCGCGCGCGCTGCCCGAGCCCCCCGACGCGCGCTACCCGTTCGCGCTTCTGACCGGGCGGGGCAGCTCCAGCCAGTGGCACACGCAGACGCGCACCGCGAAGTCGCCGCTCTTGCGCAAGCTCTATCCGTCGCAGCCTTACGTCGAGATCAACCCCGGCGACGCGCGCACGCTGGGGCTTTCGCCCAACGAATGGATCATCGTCGAGTCACGCCGCGGCACCATGCGCGCCCGCGCGCATCCGACCTACGTCGTGCAGCCGGGCCACCTGTTCATCCCGATGCACTACGTCGACACGAACCTTTTGACGCTGGCGATCTTCGACCCGTACTCGCGCCAGCCGTCGTACAAGCACTGCGCCGTCCGCGTGCGGCGCGAGCACGACACCCCGGTGTGATCCAGGTTGGTTCGCCCGGCGCCCGGATGTGGCAGCATGATCCGGGTCGGCGATGCGCTTGCGAACCCCCGGCTTCATCTTCAGTCTTCTCGGCGCCTGCATCCTGCTGGCCGGCTGCGGCCTGGGACGCACGAAGTGCACGTCCAGCGCCGAGTGCAACGCGGGCGAAATCTGCGGCGGCCTCGGCAACGGTCCGTTCCAGTGCCTCAAGGCCTGCGCGACCAGCGCGGACTGCGGCCTCGGCATGACCTGCACGAACGTGAACAGCGCCGACTGCCTCGAGTGCGGCCAGATCACAATGGCGTGCGTCGCCGAGGCCGTGCAGCCGGCGATCAGATGATGCCGCGCGCGCGGAGCTTCGCGAGCTGACCGCGCACGGCGTCCAGGCCGCCGCTCGTGTACAGCATGTAGAGGCGCTCGGCCGACAGATGGGCGAGCGCAACGTTCCGGTACTTCGTGTTGTACCGGGTCGTGTCGCTCGGATCGAACCCGAACTCCGGCGCCAGCGTCGCGAGCAGGATCTGCGCGACGGACACGGCCGGGCCGGTCTGCGTGAAGTCGGCGTCCGAAAGATTGTGCAGCTGGTACTCCACCGGCGCGTTGACCTGGGACGGCGTCGCCGCGTTCAGATCGACCTCGCCCAGCCTCTGCACGGCCGGCAGCCTGAGGCGCCCCGCCCCATCGACGCGCAGGTAGCCGTTCGCGACCGGATCGATGTGCGCGATGATGGCCCCCGCCCGCAGCCAGTTCACGACCTTGTATTCGTTGCCGGACGTCGGGTTCGAGTGCGCGGACGCCTGGGTGATGACGAACTTCGGCGACAGGCCCCGCGCCATCGACTCGGCCACGCCGATGATGTGGTGCGCGCCGGTCCGCGAATCGCCGGCCGCGCCGAAGTTGTCGGTCGCGCCGTTGCCGCCGAAGTTGAACTCGGCGAACTCCGAACCATCCGCGTTCCACTGGAACACGATCGGCTTGCCCCAATCGTGCAGCAACGGCGCGGCCAGGATGATGCTCTGATCGATGTCGACGTCCACGCGACCGTTGCCATCATCATCGCCGTTACCGTCCGCGATCGTCGGCAGCCCGCCCGGCCCCGGGTGCCCGTAGACCCGCCGGTAGTTGGCCGCGAAGCTGGTGTCGCTGAGATCGTTGAAGCTCTCGTGAATCGGCAGCCCGCCCGGATATGAATGATGGCCGCCGAACACGCTGCCCGGCGCCGAGAAGAATGGCTGGGGAAGGTGCGGGCAGGCCGACCCCGCGTCCAGCACGGGCGGGAGGACTCCCGTCAGCGCGCCGCCCGGAAATGCGGCGCCGTCTGTCGCGGAGAACAATCCCGCCGCCGCGAGCGCGTCGACGACCGCCTGTTTCGAGGCGGCGGTTTCGTTGGCCCGGTGACGGATGCAAACCGCGGAATTTTCCACCAGGTCGTGCACGTTCGACCGCAACGTGTCGTCGCCGATCTGAGCGATGCGTTTGGCGATGAACTGTCGCGCCGATGACACCAGCGCGGAAGACTGCGCCAGCTGCGCCGCCGCGGCGTTGCCCGCGCCCGTGACCGTCTGATCGACGGCGTGCGCCGTGGAGGCGACGCCTCCGACAAGCAGAGATGTGATCGCGAGAGTCGTCAGCTTTTTCATGGTGCACTCCGTCGGAATTTCGAAAACGCCGCCCGACACGATCGCCGGCGAGCGCGCGAAGCCGTGCATACGCCTCCGGAGCGAGGCCGCCCGTCACGAGTGAGCGACGAGATCGCGCACGTGCGGTGGCGAACGCGTGAGCGCGGGCGTGCTACTCGCCGTGGTCCGGGCCCTTGTTGCCGTGCTTGCGGATCTCGGCCTCGAGCTCGGCCTGTTGCTCGCGCAGATGCCAGGGGACCTCGGCGTAGACGTCTTCGAACAGGCTCGCGAGCGGCGGCTTGGGCGGGACGCGATCGGCCTCGGCAATCGCCTGGCGGATCTCCGCGTCGGCTTCCCGTTGCACGGTCGCTTCGAAGTCCTTGGGCAGCTCGCCCCGCCGCTGCATGTAGTCGCGCAAGCGGTGGAGCGGATCGCGGCTCTTCCATTCGGTCGGCTCCGCCGGGTCGCGGTAGACCGACGGATCGTCGGACGTGCTGTGCGCGCCGATCCGGTAGGTGCGCGCCTCGATCAGCGTCGCGCCCTCGCCGCGCCGCGCACGCGCCGCCGCCTCGCGCACGGCGTGGATCATGGCCAGGACGTCGTTGCCGTCGACCAGCATGCCGACGAGGCCGTACGCGCTCGCCTTCTGCGCGAAGGTCGGCGACGCGGTCTGGACCGACCGCGGCACGGAGATCGCCCACCCGTTGTTGCGGCAGATCAGGATCACCGGGATCTTGTAGATGGCCGCGAAGTTCGCGCTGACGTGGAAGGTCGGCGTCGACGTCGCGCCCTCGCCGAAGAAACCGACCACGACGTCGTCCTTCTTCTGCAGCTTCGCCGCCCAGGCCGCGCCGACGGCGTTCGGAATCTGCGACCCGACCGGCGAGCTGATCGACACGAAATTGATGTTGCGCGCCGTGTGGTGCACGGGCATCTGCCGCCCTTTGACGGTGTCCTCGGCGTTGCCGAACATCTGGTTCATGAACGTGCGCAGGGGGTAGCCGCGATACAGGGCGGCGCCCGTTTCGCGGTAGGCGGAGAAGATCCAGTCGCCCTCGCGCAGCGCGTGCGCCGTCCCGTACGGCACCGCCTCCTCGCCCGTGCAGGTCAGGTAAAAACCGATTCGCCCGACCCGCTGCATCCGGATCATCCGGTCATCCAGGATCCGTTGCAGCGTCATGGCGCGGAACAGCCGGCGCAGCTCGTCGCCGGTCAGGTTGGGCTCGCGCTCGGGGTGGACGACCTGCCCATCGTCGTCCATGACGCGAATGACTTCGAGCTTCATTGGCCCTGCGGACCGCGACCCGTATAATCGCCCGACGCGCCGACGTCAAGGCGGCCGCGCCCCCCCGGGACAGAGACACCCCAAGGCACAAAAAGACACCAAGGAACAGATCAGACCCCCATGCGAATCCACCCCAAGGACGTCGTCAGCTTCGCCGGCCGCGACTACATCGTCGAAGGCACGGTCACCTACCACCTCGGCGGCAAGGCCTTCACGCTGGCCCGCGCCGTCGACAGCGAGATCGTCTTCTGGATCGAGGCGCTGGCGGATGAGGCCCACGACCGGCTGCTGGTGCTGCGCGAGATCCGCGACCTCGAGATCGCCGTGCCGCCGCCCGAGAGCATCAGCTACCACGATCTGATGTACGTGCAGCGGCTGTCCGGGCGCGCGACCATCGAGATCGCAGGCCGCGTCCCGGAGCGCGCCGCGGGCAGCGCGGACGTCTGGCGCTACCGGGCCGCCGGGGATCTGTTCCTGCAGATCGAGGAAGGCGGCGGACGGGTGTTCATGCTGGCGGGCGAGTCCGTTCACCGCGGCATGATCGACGTCCTGCCGGGCCGATGAATGCCCGGTAGCAGCTTCGGAAGCGCGTTTCGCGTCACGACCTTCGGCGAGTCGCACGGCGCTGCCGTCGGCGTCGTCATCGACGGCTGCCCGCCGCGGCTGGAGTTGTCGGAGGCGGACATCCAGCAGGAGCTGGACCGGCGCCGGCCGGGGCAGAGCAAGGTGACCAC
>DATFXS010000964.1:0-5166 GCA_035315605.1 Polyangia bacterium | reverse complement strand
TTCTCGAAGAACAGCTCCTGCCACTGGCGCACCATCCCGAGGTAGCTGTTGTTGATGATCAGGATCTTGACCGGCAGCTTGTGCAGCGCCGCCGTCGCCAGCTCCGCCATCGTCATCTGGAAGCCGCCGTCGCCGACGATGCACCAGACCTTCTTGTTCGGGTTCGCGAACTGCGCGCCGATGGCAGCCGGGAAGCCGTAGCCCATCGTCCCGGCGCCGCCCGACGACAGCCAGTGGCGGTTCTTGGTGGTCAGGCAGAACTGCGCCGCCCACATCTGGTGCTGGCCGACGTCCGTCGTCAGGATGCAGTCGCGTCCGCCCAGGTCGTCCAGCCGGTCCAGCACGTGCTGCGCCTTCAGGCCGCCGCGCTTCTGGTACTTCAGCGGGAACTGCTTGCGCCAGTCGGCGATCTGCTTCAGCCAGTCGCCCGTGTCCAGCTTGTCGACCAGCGGCAGCAGATCCTCGATGGCCAGCTTCGCGTCCGCGGCGATCGACACGTCGGGGTTCACGATCTTGCCGAACTCGGCGACGTCGATGTCGACGTGGATCTTGGTGGCGCCGACGCAGAACTCGCTGAGCTTGCCCGTGATCCGGTCGTCCCAGCGCGCGCCGATCGCCATGATCATGTCGCAGTTCGTGACGGCCTTGTTCGCATAGGCCGTCCCGTGCATGCCGAGCATCCCCTGGTGCAGCGGGTGATCCTCCGGGCAGGCGCCTTTGCCGAGCAGCGTGTTCACGATCGGCGCCTGGAGCTTCTCGGCCAGCTTGATGATGGCCGGGCCCGCGCCCGAGATCACCGCGCCGTGGCCGACATACAGCACCGGCTTGCGGCTCTTCGCGATCAGCGTGGCCGCCTTCTTCAGCGGTTCCGGATCGGGCCGGCCCGGCACGTGGTAGCCCGGCATTTCGACCGTCTCCACGAACGGCGCCGTGCACTGCGCGCTGGTCACGTCCTTGGGCAGGTCGATCAGCACCGGCCCGGGGCGCCCCGACGTCGCCAGGTAGAACGCCTCGCGCGTGACGCGCGGGATGTCGTTCGGGTTCTTGACCAGGTACGAGTGCTTCACGACCGGGTAGGTGATGCCGGTGACGTCCGCCTCCTGGAAGGCGTCCTTGCCCAGCATCGGCGAGATGGTCTGGCCGGTCAGCACGATCATCGGGCACGAATCCATCAGCGCGGTCAGCATGCCGGTCACGGTGTTGGTCGCGCCGGGACCCGACGTCACCAGCACGACGCCGGGCTTGCCGGTCGAACGCGCGTAGCCGTCGGCCATGTGCGTGGCGCCCTGTTCGTGGCGGACCAGGATCAACTTGATCTTCGAATCGACGAGCGCGTCGAAGATCGGCATCGCCGCGCCGCCCGAAAGCCCGAAGACGTACTCGACCCCCTCGCGTTCGAGGCAGCGGATCAGCGCCTCCGCCCCGGTCTGCGCCTTGGTGACGGGCACCGGCTTGGCGGGGGCAGGGGACGGGGCGGACGGGGAGGGGATCGGTCGGCGAGCTGGGGAGGACGGCACGGGAGACCTCGCTTTCTGAAGAGGAGGCCACGAAGCTACGTCGATTTGCCTCATCCGTCCAGGCGTTTGTCGATAAGAAACGCTAATACTGTGTCGATTTGACCTAAATGACGCGACGCCCGAAACCGTGCGGCCGAGTATCGTGTCGATTTATGGCAGCCATAGGCGATTCTTATGGTCGTTGGGGTTCATCGGCTCTTGGTGGCCACGAACCAGAGCTTGCTCGGGCTGTTCTTCTTGATCGGGCTCCAGGGGGCGACGATCTCGGGCACGAAGCCGGCGTCGCGCAGGGCGGCCTCGACGTCGCCCTCGGAGAAGCACCGCTGGGTCAGCACGAAGGATCGCTCGGTTCCGGCGTGGGCGATCGAAACGGCGGCGCTGCCGGTTCGCGTCCCGGGATCGTAATCGAGCTCGCTGCGCACGACGTAATCGCCGGCGCGGAAGTCCAGCCGGTGCTGCCACAGCTCGGTGAAGCCGAACGGGCTCGTCAGGTCGAAGACGAACAGTCCGCCCCTGCGCAGCACGGCCGCGACGGCGGCGAACGTCGCCGCCAGCGCATCCAGATCGGGCAGGTGATTGAGCGTGTCGTAGAAGGCACCGACGACGTGGAAGTCGTCCCTGAACGGCAGCGCCCGGGGCAGCCGCGCCCGGAGCCAGAGGATCGATTCATGCCCGGGCTTCTCCTGCGCGCAGCGGAGCATCAGCCGGCTGCCGTCGACGCCGGCCAGGCGCCAGTCCGGGTGCGCCTTGCGCAGCGCGCACAGCAGCGTTCCCGTTCCGCAGCCGAGGTCCAGGACCGACAGCGTCCGCGCCGCCAGCGCGCCGGGGCCCGAGGCAGCGGCGGCGTTCGTTCCGGCGGCGGCGATCAGCTGCGGCTGGCGCAGCGCCAGCAGCGCATCCAGCTTTTGCGCGCAGAGGAGGGCGAAAGGCCGTGCCCCTCCGACGGCGTCGTAGATCGGCGCGAAGGCGTCGTAGACGTCAGTCGCCGTGGACGGGGCCACGCATCGCCTTTTTTTCCGAATGCAGATGCTTGTCGCGCAGCATCTTCTGCTTCGCGCGCCGTGACCTGCGGCGCTTCTGGCGTCGGATCCGTTCCGCTTCCTGCTGGCGCCGGCTGGCGGCGCCCAGGCGCAGCTCCTCGATCTTGTCGGCGAGCATGCGCCGCGCGATCAGCCGGTTCGCACCCTGCGACCGCTCGCGCTGGCACTTGACCGCGATGCCGGTCGGCCGGTGCACCAGGACCACGCAGGTCGCGACCTTGTTGACATTCTGGCCGCCCTTGCCGCCCGAGTGAACGAACGATTCCTCGAGGTCCTCCGGACGCACGCCCAGCCGCGCCAGACGGTCCTCCACCTCGCGTGCCTTGTCTCCGTGAAGGGGCATCGTCGCGTGTGAGTATGCACCATGGCTGCTAAGCTGGTCGCACCATGCGGCGCGCAATCCTTGTCGTTCTGATCCTGTCGCTGGCCGGCTGCGCGCACGAGCCGGCGCAGCCACGCTTCGACTTCAAGGCGCGGCGCACCTGCCTGGTGCTGTCCGTGGGCGGTCCGGCCGGCGTGGCCCACATCGGCGCGATCGCCGCGCTCAAGGAGGCGCACGTTCCGATCGACTGCGTCGTCGGCAACAGCATGGGCGCGCTGGTCGGCAGCCTGTACGCGACCGCGCCCGGCGAGGACGTCGACGCCCGCTTCCGCGCCTTCGTCGGCGCCTACACCGACGCGACCAAGCGCGAGGCGCTGCGCAACGGCATCGGGCTGGGACTGATCGCGGGCGGCGTCGCGGCGGCCAAGGTCGGGGGGAAGGCGGCCCCGGCGCTCGCCTTCGCGGGCGGGGCGGCGCTGGGCGTGATGGCGACCGAGAAGCTGGAGCACGAACGGATGGTGCGCGTGCTCGACGAGTTCTTCCACGGCGCGCGCATCGAGGCGGGCCTGCCGATGCGGTTCATGACCTTCTATCAGGAAGGGACGAACACGGGCGTCGTCTCCCGCCGCGCCGACAGCGGCCCGGTGGCGGCGGCCGTCGGCGCGTCCGTCGCCAATCCGCTGATCTTCGCGACGCTGGCGATCGGGCCCGGCCGGCCGATCGATCCGGGCGCGGACCGCGTCTCGGCGACGCCCGTGCAGGATGCGTGCGCGGCGCTGCCAGGCGTGAACCTGCTGGCCATCAACGTCAGCGGCCAGCCGATCTTCACGGACGCGACCATGAAGTGTCCGCTGCTGGAGGTGCGCATCGATCCGCAGCCGGTCGCGCCGCAGGAGGTGATGGAGCTCGGCGACGCCTATCGCCGCGTCGTCGAGGGAGGACGCGCCGCCACGCGGGCGGCGCTGGCGAGGCTGTGACCCCGGGCGATCGGAAGCGCGTCATCATCGTCGGCGCCGGGTTCGGCGGGCTGGCGGCCGCCAAGACGCTGGGATCGCGCGACGACGGCAGCCCCATCGACGTCACAGTGATCGATCGGCTGAACTACTTTCTGTTCCAGCCGCTGCTGTATCAGGTGGCGATGGCCGGGCTGGCGGCGACCGACGTCGCCTATCCGATCCGGGCGGCGCTGCACGGCCGGCGCAACATCACGGTGCTGCTGGGCGAGGTGACGGCGATCGACGTCGCGGCGCGCACCGTACGGCTCGACGACGGCACGACGCTTCCCTACGACTACCTGATGATGGCGGCGGGCGCACGCACCAGCTATTTCGGACACGACGACTGGGCGGCGTTCGCGCCCGGGCTCAAGGATCTGGATGACGCGCTGGAGGTGCGGCGGCGCGTGCTGACGGCGCTGGAGGCGGCCGAGCGGGCGGCCGATCCGGCCGAGCGACAGCGCCAGCTGACGTTCGTCGTCGTGGGCGGCGGGCC
This sequence comes from Polyangia bacterium, assembly GCA_035315605.1. Taxonomy (GTDB): domain Bacteria; phylum Myxococcota_A; class Polyangia; order Fen-1088; family Fen-1088; genus JADGRB01. Next base: position 796 of record DATFXS010000964.1, on the reverse strand, counting down.
GACCGGCGTCGAGCTGGCGGGCGCGATCGCCGATCTGTCGCGCGACATCCTGGCGAGTGATTTTCAACGTGTCGATCGAAGGGCCGTGCGCGTGGTGCTGGTCGAGATGGCGGATCGCATCCTGACGCCGTTCGATCCGCCGCTGTCGGACAAGGCGCGCGCGCAGCTGGAGGAGCTGGGCGTCGAGGTCCGGACCGGCGTGCGCGTCGAGGCGATCGACGCGGGCGGCGTCCGCGTGGGCGGCGAGACGGTGGACGCCGGGACGGTGCTGTGGGGCGCCGGCGTTCGCCCGAGCCCGCTGGCGGCGGCGCTGGGCCTGCCGCTCGATCGCGCCGGGCGCGTCATCGTCGGCCCGGACTGCGCGGTGCCCGGTCATCCGGAGATCTTCGTCGTCGGCGACATGGCGTCGTTCACGCCCGAGGGCGCGTCGGTGCCGCTGGCGGGCATCAGCCCGGTCGCGATCCAGGAGGCGCGCCTGGCCGCGCGCAACATCCTCGATGAGGTCGAGGGGCTGCCGCGACGCCGGTTCAGCTACTTCGACAAGGGCTTCATGGCGACGATCGGGCGCGCGCGCGCGGTCGCGCAGCTCGGGCGGCTGCGGATGTCGGGCCTGCTCGCCTGGCTGGCCTGGGTGTTCGTCCACCTCTGGTACCTGGTCGGCTTCCGCAACCGGATCAGCGTGTTCACCAGCTGGATCTGGGCCTACGTCGTCTCGCGCCACGGCGCACGCATCATCACCGCCGGCACCGGCCCGCGCCCCGAAGCAAAACCGGTACAGCGCACCTGACCGCGCGGG
>DATFXS010000963.1:0-3152 GCA_035315605.1 Polyangia bacterium | reverse complement strand
GGGGGGGACGCGCGCCAGCCTGCATCGGCTGACGCTCGCCGACGCGCGCGCCTTCGTCGCCGAGCACTACCGGCCCTCGAACGTGGCGCTGCTGGTGACCGGTGAATCGGCCGTGACGCTGGCGCGGGTGGCGTCGCGCCTGCCGGACGCGGTGACGGCGCGGGACGCCGGCGCGCCGCGATCGGCGGGCGGCAACATCCAGGCGGCCGCGTCCGCCGCTCCCGGCCCGGCCGCCGCCGTGCGACCACAGACGCGCCCCGACAGGCTGAACGCCGCCGTCGCGCTGCCCGAGATCTGGCTGGCGTACGATCTGGGCGGCGGCGGGTACGACTCTGCCATCGCGAAGATCCTGACGTCGCGGCCCGCCGAGTCGGCGGTCCGCGCCCGCCTGATGCCCGAAAAAGAGGTCCTGGACGTCGGCTTCCACGCGATCGCGCTGCCGGGGCGGACCATCCTCGCCTGCCAGATCCAGCTGGAGAACGACAGGCGCAACGCCGCGATCGCCGAACGCGCGCGGGATCTGATCTGGCGCCTGTGGTCGGATGCGCCGCCGCCCGACGCGGACGGCTGGACATCGGACTGGCAGCGAAACCCTGTGCTCGACCTCCGGCAGGCGGCGCTGGCGGACGCGATCTTCGCCGCCGAGCCGTTCGTCGATCGCACGCTGGAGCGCGCCCTCGACTTCCAGACGACCGGCGCGGTCGAGGCGTACGACCGCGTGCTGGCGACGATCGCCGCGGTCCAGCCCGCGGACCTGAGCCACCGCGCCTTCCAGCTGCTGGCGCCGGAGCGCGCCCGCACGCTGTTCCTCGAGCCGCTGGCGGAGGCGCTGCGCCCACCGCCCGGTCCGGTGGGCGTGGCGGGCAGCGACAACCAGCCGCTCGCCATGACCCGGCTGCACGCGGCCGAAATGGGCGCGCCGCCGCCCGTGACCGCGCCGGCCAGCCTCCGCGACGCGAAGGTGATGACGCTGCCGAACGGCCTGACCGTCGTGCTGGCGCCGCGGCGGCAGTTCCCGTCTGTGGCCGCGGTGCTCGGCTTCTACGGCGGCGCGGCCGCGATGCCCCCCGCCGTGCTCGAGGTGGTACGCATTGTCGAAGGGCAGCTGACCCACGGCCGCCATCCCGATCGGCTGGAGGTGGTTCACGCCGACGGCCGCGGGTTCACCGCCGACTTCGTCCGCACGGACCGCCGCCGGCTGTCGAACGCGCTGTTCTCCCTCGCCGATCGGATCAAGATGATCGCCGAGACAGACTGGGCCCTGCTGCTGGCGCGCGCGCAGGCCCACCTCGGCCGCACGCGCATCCCGTCGCTCGACGAGCCGCGCGCGATCGCCGCCCAGCGCATCCTGGCGGCGCTGTACGGCAACCATCCTTACGGGCGGCGCGTCGGCATCCCCGATCTGCTGGCGCTGGACACGGAGCTGGCGCCGCTGTGGCTGCCGCGCCTCTACAACCCGCACAACGGGTTTCTCGTCATCGTCGGCGACTTCGATCCGAACGCGGCGGCGCGGCTGGTGTCGGGCTGGTTCGGAAGCTGGCAGGCCAAGCCCGACGCGGGCCGAATGGCCGCGCCGCCCGTCCCCGCGCCGAACCCGCAGCCCGCGCCGCAGGTGATCATCGTGAACCGTCCCGTCGCCAGCCAGACCGAGGTCGCCTTCGCCTGCCGCCTCGCCTACCCGACGACCGGCCGCGAGCGCGTCGCGCAGGACGTCGTCGAGGGCCTGCTCGGCAGCTATCTATCGTCGCGAATCCGCGAGCAGGCCGGCGCCGCGTATTCGATCTCCAGTTCGGCGGTGTCCCTCCCCGGCGGCGGCTCGCACCTGACCGTGTCGATGTCAGTGGACACGCGCCGCCTACGCGACGCCCTGCGCGTCTTGCGCGCCGAGGTGACCGCCCTCGGCGCCGGCCGCATCGAAAAAGGCGCCTTCAGCCAGGTCCGCTGGGCCCTGGCCCGCAAGACCGCGCTCGAATACCAGACCAGCCTCGACACCGCCGCGCAGATCGTCGACGGCTTCACACGCGGCCTGCCGATCGAGACGCTAACCTCCGACCCGGGCGACCTCGCGCGTGTCACCGAGCAGGACGTGGCCCGCGTCTTCGCCCCCTGCGCCTCGACCCAGGTCCTCTCGCTGATCGGCGACGAACCAACGATTCGCGCCTCGATGTAGCGGCTCCGCTCGCTTCTTCGTCGGCGGCCGCGGCCGTCGTGTTCCCCTCCCGTGCTCAAACACCCTTACGCGGCAGCGCGCAGATCTACTTGGCACGCGTCCGTGGCCGCTCCGGGAACTGCGCGCGGGAGGGGAACACAACGTCCACGGCGCCTCGACTATGGCTTCACTCCGCGCGAAAGCTGTCCCTTTCAAGGGGTAGCGAAACGTCCGGGTTGAGAAGGACGTGGGCTGTGTGTGCCCCTCCGCGCGCAGTTCCGCAGCGGTCTGCTGAGTCTGCCGAGGAGATCTGGAATCGACCCGCGAGCACTGTTTGAGCACGGAGGGCACACACAGCCCGCGGCCCCCTCAACCCAAAAACCGAGCGGAGCTAGTCGACGATGATGGGCGCGATCGTCGTCGTGCCCGCGCCGTAGAAGCCGGCGGTCGGGGCGCCGGTGATCGGGATGGGCGTGCCGGCGCCGGTGGTGAGATCGATCTTCACCAGGACGCCGCTGCTGGAGAAGCCGTAGGCGATGCCGCCCCAGTAGCCGAGGCCGTAGAGGCCGGAGGTGCCGGTCGCGCCGATGACGCGGATGATCTGTCCCGTCGCCGGGTCGACCTCGGCGATGCGATCGCCGTCGGGATCGGCGGTGACGCTGCCCTTGGGAATGATCGTCACGTAAGTTCCGCCGCCGACGATCGACACGATGTCGCCGCTGGACATCCACAGCGTCGCGGCGCCGATCGCGTTCAGGTTCCCGATGCTGGAGACCAGCCCCGTGTCGGGGTTGATCATCACGTAGCTGTCGTTGACGTAGCCGACCAGTGCTTCCCGGTCGGGCAGCACCGTCCCGACGGGCACGAACGCCAGCGAGTTCGGGTACGAGCCGGTCTTGAGCACGGTGCACGCCGCCGTCGTCTTGTCGATCGACACCAGGCGCCCGACGATCGACGCGTGCTCCGACATGGCCGCCGTGCCGACCATGTTCCCGGCGCGATC
>DATFXS010000962.1:0-3530 GCA_035315605.1 Polyangia bacterium | reverse complement strand
CGGTGACGGCGTTGTCGATCTGGTGCCAGTCGATGATGACGTACAGGTTCTTGCTGCGTGCGTAGTCGATCGCAGGCTTCAGAACCTTCGCGACGTAGTCGGCGGCGCTCATCGGCGTCATCGGCGTGCAGTTCGCCGTCGGACCGGTGCCCACGGGATACGGCAGCGGCGAGCAGTACGGCGAGCCGCCGTTATATGAAATCTTCGGATAGACGGGCAGGCGCACCGCGTGTCCCTGGACGCCGGCGGTCGCGACCTTGTCCATCCGGTTCGTGATCCCGGTGGTGCTGTTGCCGTTGTAGGCGTACAGCGCGCCGATGTCGATCAGCGACGTGCCGCGCAGGATGATCGTCTTGCCCGTCGGATCCTGAAGCTTGTTGCCGGCGACGGTCAGCTGCGGCAGCCCGCTGGTGCCGCCCGTGCCGGTCGTGCCGCCCGTGCCGCCCGCGCCGGTGCTGCCGCCCGTGCCGCTCGCGCCCGCGCTGCCGCCGCCACTGCCGCCCCGCCCCGCGGCTGTTCCCGCGCCGCCGCCGCTGCCGCCCCGCCCTGCGGCCGTTCCGGCGCCGCCGCCGCTGCCGCCCCGCCCCGCCGTTCCGATGGCGCCCGCTCCGCCCGTGTTGCCGGCCGCGCCCATCGTCCCAACGCCGCCGCCGCTGCCGCCGGTCGCGCCGCCCGTGCCCACCGTGCCTGCCGCACCCGCTGTCCCAGCGGATCCGCCGGTGCCGGCGACGCCCGTCGACCCGCCTGCGCCCGATCCGCCGCTGCCTCCGTCGTTGACGGTGGCGTCGCTGCCACCGCAACCGCCGAAGAGGACGAGGATCGGAAGCGCGACCGCCAGGGCGGAGCTGAGTCTCTTCATCGTAAGGGAATTGAGTCTCGCCGCGCGCCGCGCGGCTCACGCCCGAGCGCGGCGCGACGACAACAAATGATCGACCGCATCAAATGAGATGTCGAGGAAAACAAATGCGATATCGGCGACATGCACGCGCGAAAGTTGATCGTTCGGGGCGCTGACGGGACTCATGATGGGCGAGCAAAGATGCGCCGCCCGACGACACGGCTGACGATCGCGACGCTGGCGCTGTTCGCTGTCGCTTGCGCGAAGGCACCGAACTACGGCGGGACGACCGGAACTGCTGGAACCGGCGCCACCGGCGGCACCGGCGGAGCGCCGCCGGGCGACTCCGGTCTGCCGACGTCGTTCAAGTGGACCTCGACCGGACCGCTGCTGACGGCGAAGCAGGACGCGAAGCATCCGATCGTGTCGGTCAAGGATCCATCGGTCGTCTACGTCGACGGCCGCTGGCACCTCTTCACGACGACCGCCAACACGGCGGGCGCCTGGAGCATCATCTATGTGACCTTCACAGACTGGTCGCAGGCCGACGCCGCCCCGATCACCTACCTCGACAACAGCCCGCCCGGTCTGACCGGCTATCACGCCGCGCCGCAGGTCTTCTACTTCGCGCCGCAGCAGAAGTGGTACCTCATCTTCCAGTCAGGCCAGCCGCAATACTCGACCAACGACGACGTCAGCAAGCCAGAGGCGTGGACCCAGCCCAAGAACTTCTTCACCAGCGACCCGCCCGGCTACACCGCGGCCAAGGGGAGCGACGGCAGCTGGCTCGACTTCTTCTGCATCTGCGACGACGCCCACTGCCACCTGTTCTTCGCCGACGACGCGGGCGAGCTGTTTCGCAGTCAGACGAACCTGACCGACTTCCCGAACGGCTTCGGCGACGCGGTCGTCGCGATCCAGGGCGTGAAGGAGACAGTGTTCGAGGGCGACATGGTCTATCACGTGAAGGGGAAGGACGCGTACCTGGCGGTGGTCGAGGCATTCGGACCGACCGGCAACCGGTTCTTTCGATCGTACGTCTCGGCGACGCTGGACGGCGTCTGGACGCCGCTCGCCGCCGACTGGACCAACCCATTCGCCGGCAAGACGAACGTCACGTTCGCGAACGGCACGGCGTGGACCAACGACATCAGCCACGGCGAGCTGATCCGCGACGGCTACGATCAGAAGCTGGAGATCGATCCGACCAATCTGCAACTGCTGTATCAGGGAGCGGATCCGACGACGACCAACCTCGACTATTCCCAGATCCCCTGGAAGCTCGCCCTGCTGACGCAGACCCCCTGACGGATACATCCAGAATGACAATGATGAGGAGCTCCCTGATCGTCGTCGCGTTGCTGACCGCGGCGGGCTGTGCGGCCACGCCGTCGTACGGCGACAGCGGCGCGCCCGCCGGCGCGGGCGGATCCGGCGGCTCCGGTGGCGCGGGCGGCTCCGGCGGCACCGGCGGCTCCGGCGGCACGGGCGGCTCCGGCATCCCGCCCGGCCCTTCCGGCCTCCCCGTGCCGCCCGGTCCCGGCAACGTGGCGAAGCCGGCGGGCACGCCCGGCAACCTGAAGGTGCTCCACTGGGCCGGCTTCAAGTCCGCCGCCAGCTACACGTTCGACGACGCGCAGCCGTCTCAGGTCGAGCACTACGCGGACCTGCAAGCGACCGGCGTGCGCATGACCTTCTACATCACGACCAGCAGCAACACGGCGGTCGGCGGCTTCGATACGACGTTCTCGCAGGCGGTGCGCGACGGGCACGAGATGGGCAACCACACCGTCCACCACTGCCACATCGATCTCACCGGCTGCAGCAACACGGCCAGTGCGCCAGCCAGCGTCGACGCCGAGCTGGACGACTGCACCAGCTACATCACCGGCCACTTCGGACAGAGCGGGGTCTGGACCGCGGCCAGCCCGTTCGGCGACACGGGCTGGGACGCGCCCGACATGTCACGCTTCTTCCTCAATCGCGGCGTCGGTAGCGGAACCGTGGCCCCGGCCGACAACACCGATCCCTTCAACCTCCCCTGCCACGCCGCCGTAGAGGCAGAGACCGTCGACAGCTTCAACACGGCCATCGACGGCGCCGAGAGCGCAGGCCGCTGGCTGATCTTCCTGATTCACACGATCAACCCGACGTCGGCGAACTGGTATGCGCCGATCGACATCTCGGTGGTCACCGGCAGCATCGCGCACGCGAAGTCGCTGGGCGACGTCTGGATCGATTCGATGGTCAACGTCGGCGCCTACTGGCGCGCCGAGAAGGTCCTGTCGGCGGTCACGCCGGCGACGTCGGGCGGTGTCCAGACCTGGACGTGGACGCTGCCGGCCCACTTCCCGGCCGGCCGGATCCTGCGCGTCACCGTCGACGGCGGCACGCCGTCTCAGAACGGGACGCCGCTCGACTGGGATTCCCACGGTTATTACGAGGTCGCGCTCGACGCGGGCTCGCTCACCCTGTCGCCCTGAAGACGAGGAGCCACGTGACGAAACATCAGATCCCGGTTCGAACCTCCGCCGCGGCGGCGGCGCTGCTCGCCTTCGCCGCCTGCGCCTCCGATCCCAACTATCTCGGCGGCAAGCCCGACGGCAGCGCGCCCGAGACCGGCCCGACGACCGACGCCAGCCCCAACAATCCGGTGCCGCCGCCGGCGGGCGTGGTCGCCGCCGGCGTGCGC
>DATFXS010000961.1:0-5783 GCA_035315605.1 Polyangia bacterium | reverse complement strand
CGGCCGCCGCCCCAGCCGGTCGTGAAGATGATGGCGCCGGGCTGGAACCTGGGGAACTCGTTCGACGCCTCGCCCAACGAGACCAGCTTCGGCAACCCGACGCCCAATCAGACCTTGATCAACGCGGTCCACGCGGCGGGGTTCAACACGCTCAGGATTCCCGTCACCTGGACGAGTCACATCGGCGCCGCGCCGGCGTACACGATCAACGCGGCGTGGATGACCAAGGTGACGCAGACCGCGCAGTGGGGAATCGACGCCGGCATGTACGTCTTCGTCAACACCCACCACGAATCGGACGGAAACGGCACCACGAACAATCCTGAATGGGTGACCTTTCCGCAGCCGCCCGCCACCAGCGTCGCCACCGAGGTGACGGCGGTCTGGACGCAGATCGCGAACGCCTTCAAGTCATTCAACGACCACCTGATGCTGGAGTGCTTCAACGAGCCGAACGAGGGCGCATCCGGTGGCAGCCAGACCCAGCAGGCACAAACCGATCTCAACCTGTACCTCGAGGCCTGCGTCAACGCGATCCGCGGCACGGGCGGGGCGAACGCGACACGCCTCATCATGATCCAACCCGTCGGCGCCAGTCCGGACATGGGCGGCATCCAGTCGATGATGAACGCGTCGATCATCAACGATCCCAACCTGCTGGTATCGATTCACACCTACTACCCGACGAACTTCGGTCTCAGCACGACGCAGTACGCGTGGGGAAGCTCGGACGACTACACGAGCATGCAGCATTCGATCGACCAGAACCTCCGGGTCTGGATGCCGACCCAGCCGATCTTGATCGGCGAATGGGGCTCCCAGGGCGCTCAACCGATGGCGAGCCGGGTCGCGCACGCGCTGGCGTATTCGCAGGACGTGACGACGGCCGGCATGGTTCCGATCTGGTGGGACAACGGCGGCAGCGGCAGCGGCTCCTACTCTCTCTTCAACCGAACGTCGGGCGCTCAAACCCAAGCGGCGATCATCAGCGCCATCATGACGGGCGTGAAGAACGGCCAGGCGTCGCCCAACAACTGGGCCACGCTGGCCAACCCGTGACGTATATGGGGCAGATCCTGGTTCGCCGAAGCGTGCGGCGCTGAGCGCCGCATGGACCGCCGCCGGTGAGCGCCGGCCGTTGAAGTCGCGGTCATTTGGCCCAAGCTTCACGTCGTGGCGGCGGACGATGTGGTACCGGCGGTGTCGCCGGGATTGATACTCGCGATCCTGATTCTCACGATTTCTGGTTTCGTGGGCACGACGCTGCTCGTGCATTGGATCGCGAGCGTCGTCAACGAAGACGCGATCAGCATCGCCACGAACGCAGCGCCCGCCATCCAGAACCTCTCGGAAGCGCGGGGTGAGCTGGTGCGGATGGCAATCTCCGGGGCATCGGCGCTGTCCAGCGCGCGCGAGGGGCGTGACGTCGACGTCGCGACGCTCACCGCGACACTGTCCGCCCTTCGTCAGGACCTGATGCGCTATCTGAAGCAGCCGTTCTATCCGCGCGAAGACGTGAGGTACGTCGAAGTCGATCGCACCGTCCACCTCCTCGAGGCGAGAGCCGTCGATCTGGAGGCGGCAGTGGCGGCCGGCGACCGTCGCGGCGCGATCGACATCGTCAATACGGGCCTGCTGCCGGCCATCGGTCGGGTCGACAGTGCGATCGCGCGGGTTGTCCAGTTCAACGCCGAGCAGCAGCGTCGACTGGCGCTCGACATTCCACGGCGCCGGAGCCGCGCGCACGAGATCGGCTATCTCCTCCAGGCGCTGACCGCGATGCTCTGCCTGATCCTGATGAGCCTGGTGATTCGCGGGATCCGCGACTACGCGCGCCTGCTGGCGCGGGCGCGCGCGGCCAGCCTGGCGCGTGACGATCTGCTCGCGATGGTGTCACACGATCTGCGGAATCCCCTCAACGCCGTCAGCCTGACGGTGAAGGCGATGCGGCGCGCTTCGCGGGACGCGCGGACCGAGAAGCAGGCCGCCCGCATCGAGCGCGCGACCGAACGAATGGATCGCCTCATCGACGATCTGCTGGACGCCGCCAAGATCGAAGCGGGCGTGCTGCGGGTCGATCCCAAGCCAGAGCTCGCGTCCGGGCTCATCGATGCGGTGGTGGAAATGTTCCGCCCGATCGCCGACGAAAAATCCATCCGCATCGCCGGCCGCCCGCCCGCCGCGGCCGCCGTGGTCGCCTGCGAGCGCCATCTGATCCTGCGCGTGCTGTCGAACACCATCGGCAACGCGATCAAGTTCAGCCCGCAGGGCGGATCGATCACGGTGAGGGCCGACAGCTTGCCCGCCGAGGTGCGTTTCTCGGTCAGCGACGATGGTCCGGGCATCCCCGCCGAGCACAGGGCGCACATCTTCGATCGATACTGGCATCAGAAGAAAGGCAATCGGCAGGGGAGCGGCCTCGGTCTCTACATCGCGAAGGGGATCGTCGAAGCCCACGGCGGGCGCATCTGGATCGGAAGCGAGGGTCCAGGAACGACCGTGTCGTTCACACTGCCGTTGGCCCGGGCCGGCTGATCACTGTGTGACCGGGGCACGCTGGGACGCAGCAATGTGATTCTCGGCCGGGTGTCGAAGCTTCACCGCCCCGGCGCGCCTGGGGTTTTGGCCGGTATGGTGGTGGCGTATCGATTGCAAATCAGGCCGCCATGCAAAAACGACATGGCCTGGCACCGTTACTGTTCTTGTTGATCGCGAGCGGCGCTGCGTGTGACGACGGAGGCCCCGCTGACCCCGGGCCCGCTCCGGCCGACCTGCGCGTCGATGGCAACTACGAGATCGTGAGCACGTACGATTTCACCGCCGGCTCCGTGCTTCCGGAGCCGATGGCGAGCTACGCCCAGGCGATCGTGGGCCTGCGCAAGGATCCGGCGGGAACGATGTTCCAGCTGCTCGACGACGCAGGCGTGCCGCTCGCGTCCGATCTGATGGACGCGCTGCCGGGTCCCGTGGCCGATCAGCTGAAAAAGGAGATCAACGACTTCTTCGCGTCGCAGGTGTACGGCAACGCGTCTGCGTCGAGCGAGCTCGATTCATTGACCGCCGTCATCGAAACCGTGGTCGCCCGCCCCGAGGTCGTCAGTCAGCTGTCGCTGGTCGCGCCGGACGCCTCGGGCGCAACCGTCGCCACGCATCGCCTCGAGGGGCTGCGTTACCATCTGGACGGCGGCGCCCTGGTGATCACCGCGCCCTTCGTGCCATCGGGCGCCGAGAGCTCGGTCCTGACCCTGGAGACGACCGCGTCCGGCCGCGCCACGGGCGCCCTCGCCGGCGAGGACGCCCACTTGCAGGTCGGCGACCACGCCTTCGGCGTTGCGTACGGCGACGCCGTGCTGTCCGCCATCGATCAGGCCGCGCGCGCCGGCTACGGCACCGACCTGCGCGGCGCGCTCGGCACGCTGGTCGACTGCGACGCCATGGCGGCCAGCGTGGCCGGCAAGTGTGTCCTCGGCGCCTGCATCGGCCACCAGTCGACGCTGGTCTCGATCTGCAACAGCGGCGTCGACCTCGCGGTCCAGCAGCTGACCGATCGCGTCCGCGCGCTGCACTTCGATGCGCTCCGCCAGAGCGGCGACGCTCAGATGTGGGACGCCGCCACCGCCGGCGGCGCCACCGATCGGCGCGTCGATCGTCTGGCCGCGGGTCACTGGGCCGCGAGCATCGACTTCGGAATGGGGCCGCGCAACGTCACCGCCAGCTTCTCGGGGACGCGCGCGCCCGGTCCGTAGCTCACCTCCGAAGGTGCCCGGCGACGGACCACCATCGGCAGGCCGTCCCGTGGGCGCAACGACATGAAGGGCTCGATGCGCACCGGCGGTCCCGGCTTCCGCTCCAGGCGGACGCGCGGGACCATCGTGGCGAGCATCAGCACGGCCGCGCTCAGGGCGAACCCGCCGCCCACGCACTGGCGCTGGCCGCCTCCGAACGGGAAGTAGCTTCCGCGCGGCCGCTGCGCCGTCGCGGCCCAGCGTTCGGGGTCGAAGGTTTCGGGATTCGGGAACCAGCGCGGATCGCGGTGAATCACCCACTGCGGGACGATCACGATCGTGCCGCGCGCGACCGGCACGCCTGCGATGTCGGTGTCGCGGCGGGCCTGGCGGAGCACGCCCCAAACCGGCGGGTAGAGCCGCATCGCCTCGCGGACCACCTGCTCGACGTAGGTGAGCCGCGGCAGGTCCGCCCCCGTCGGTACGCGATCGCCGATCGCCTCGCGTACGTGATCGGCCAGGCGCGCCTCGATCTCGGGATGGTCGGCGAGCAGGTGCCACGTCCAGGAGAGCGTCAGGGCCGTGCCCTCGAGCCCGGCGAGCAGGAACGACACGATGTGGTCGCGCATCTCCCGGGTCAGCACGGGGCGTCCGTCGGCGCCGCGCGGCCCCGGCGCCAGATCGACGAGGCTCGGCGCCTTCGACTCTTGCGCGAGCGCCAGGATCTTCGCCGCCACGCGGTCGAGTCGCCGTGCCGCCCGACGGTAGCGAATGTTCCCGGGCGTGGGCAGCCACCCGGGAAGGGGGACCGCGCTGGTGACCTTCGCCAGCAGGTGCCCGGCCAACGTGGCCAGCGCCTCGCGCAGCTCCGATCGCACCGGCGCGGGGAGGTCGACGCCGAAGAGCGTCTGGCAAACGACCTCCGTGGTCAGGTCGGCCATCGCGTCGTGAACGTCGATCGCCTCGCCGTCGCGCCAGCCCGCCACCAGGCGGGCCGCGGTCTCTCCCATGATCGCGGTGTGCTTCTGGATGCTGGCGCTCGAGAAGGCCGGTTGCACCTCCCGCCGCCGTTTGAGCCAGGACGCGTCCTCGCTGGTGATGAGACCATCGCCCAGCACGCGGCGGGTGATCTCGCGGTAGGGGAGACCGAATCGCTCGTTGTCGCCCAGGATCGTCTGCACCTGGTCGATGGCCGTCACCGACAGGAACGGCTGGCGCCCGAGGCGGAAGGCGGCGATGTCCCCTTCCTCGCGCGCCAGGCGGCCGAGGAAGCCGAGGAGGTCGCGGCGGAACTCGCGGAGGCTTCCGAAAAGCCAGGGCTCGCGTCGGCGCTTTCCGGACAGTGTGGGCGAGGCGGAAGCGGGCGCCCGGAGGACGAACCGCGAGAAGGGACAGCGGGCCACGTTCGACATGGCAGCCAGCCCCTTTCAAGGGTCATGCCGCCCCTTCGGCCGCGGAATCCGCGGGCTTGGCGGCCGTGCGGCACCCTGTCCCATGGGACATGGGACAGGGCGACCGACTGGACTCGGACGACTTGACCGACGCTGTGCGATCAGCCGGACGGCGGCGCGTTCAGGCCACGGTGATGACGGCCTCGAGGTAGTCGCTCGGCACCACGAGCGACTTCGATCCGCCGCGGTTCATCCGTTCCAGCAGCGCGGCGATCGCGTCGTGAAGCGACTGGCGTTTCGCGCCGTCCAGCGCCGCGAACGCCTTGTTGACCGGGCCGTAGAACGCCTTGAAGTGGTCGATCCAGTGCTCGGCCGAGCGGTAGTTGAAGTTGAACTGCTTGGTCTGCGTCCGGACGTCGCGGGCGTGAGGGCCGAACAGCTCTCTGATGCGCGCCTCCGTGCCCCATTCGGCCGGGGAAGCGAGGCCGGTCGGCGGCGGGATGAAGCCGCCGATAACGCGGAACAGCTGCCCGATGAACCCGTCGGGCGTCCAATTCGCGATGCCGATGCGGCCTCCCGGCCTCGTGACGCGCAAAAGCTGTCCAGCCGTGCGCCGATGGTCGGGCGAGAACATCGCGCCGAACGTCGACAGCACGACGTCGAACGA
>DATFXS010000960.1:0-3268 GCA_035315605.1 Polyangia bacterium | reverse complement strand
ACAGCTTCAGCAGGATGCGCCGGTACTTCACGCCCGGCGCGAGCGGCAACTTGCTGGGTGGCGGTTCATCGGTCGGCGAATCTTCCCGCCGTTCGAGAGCTGCCACCGCCGTTTTCGTCTTTGCCTTTCCTTTGGCCATCGTCGGCGCGCGCGCTCGGTCCGGGGTGACCGGTTAGGCCTGGCCCGCCTGCTTCTGGACCTCGGCGACGAAGTCGTCGGCGCGCTTCTCCAGCCCCTCGCCGACCTCATAGCGGATGAACCGGCGCACGCGCACGTTCTCGCCCGTCTTGGCGATCAGATCCGTCAGCAGCGACCGGATGTCCTTCTTGCCCTCCGGGTCCTTGACCCAGACCTGATCGAGCAGGCAGACCTCTTTCGCCCATTTCGCGATCTGCCCGTCGACGATCTTCGGGATCACCGCGTCGGGCTTGCCCGACTGCTTCGCCTGCTCGAACCGGATCGACTTCTCCTTGTCCAGCACCGCCGGCGGGATCTCCTCCTGCGTGACGTAGGACGGGTTCATCGCCGCCACCTGCATGGCGACCTCCTTCGCGAACGACACGAAGTCGGGGTTGCGGGCGACGAAGTCGGTCTCGCAGTTGACCTCGACCAGCACGCCGATGCGCGTGCCGTGCAGGTAGTGCGCGATCATCCCCTCGGAGGCGATGCGCGTCGCCTTCTTGGCCGCCGACGCGATCCCCTTCTTGCGCAGGTATTCGATCGCCTTCTCCATGTCGGCGGCGCACTCGGTCAGCGCCTTCTTGCAGTCGGCCATGCCGGCGCCGGTGCGCTCGCGCAGGTCCTTGATCATCTGAGCCGTGATTTCAGCCATGTCGATTCTCTATTCCTGTTCGTTCGGTAAACGGTGCGGGGTTGGAGGCGGCGGCCCGGAGGCGCTTAGCTGCGGCCGCCGGGGCCGGCCTCGTCCTCGGGCGTCGCCGCGGCCTCGGGCGCCGGCAGGTCGCTGCGCCGGCGCGACACGACCTCGACGCGCGGGCCCTCGCCGCCTGACGACACGCGGATCGTCTGCGGCTCCTCGCCGCCTTCTTCCTGACGCGCGGCCCGTTGCTGGTTGGCGCGCTCGCGCGCCACCTTCTGCCCCAGCAGGCAGGCGTCGGCGATCTTGCCCGCGAACAGCTTCAGCGAGCGGATCGCGTCGTCGTTGCCCGGGATCGGGTAGTCGATCAGGTCGGGATCGCAGTTGGTGTCGACGATCGCGACGATCGGGATCTCCAGCTTGCGCGCCTCGGTGACCGCGATGTGTTCCTTGACGACGTCGACGATGAACACCGCGCCCGGCAGCTCGGTCATCGCCTTGATGCCGCCCAGCGCCTTCTCCAGCTTCTCCTGCTCGCGCGTGACGCCCAGGACCTCTTTCTTGGTCATCCGCTCGAAGGTGCCGTCGGTCGACATCTTCTCGATCGCGTGCAGGCGATCGATCGATCCCTTGACGCTGCTGAAGTTGGTCAGCGTGCCGCCGAGCCAGCGGTTGGTGACATAAAACTGTCCGGCCCGGTTCGCCTCGTCGCGCATCACTTCCTGGGCCTGCTTCTTGGTGCCGACGAACAGGACCGATCGGCCCTGCGCGACGTTCGAGACCAGGAAGTTATAGGCGCGCTTGAAGGCGCGCACCGTCTGCTGCAGGTCGATGATGTGGATGCCGTTGCGCGCGCCGAAGATGAAGCTCTTCATCTTCGGGTTCCAGCGCTTGGTCTGGTGACCGAAGTGCACGCCCGCTTCCATCATCTCGCGGATGGTGATCGGGGCGTCGCCGGGAGCGGGCTGGCTGTCGGGGATCGAGGACGGTGTGGACGGTGCTGCGGATTCTGTCGTGGTTTCCATTTGTTCCTTTGCGTTGTTGTCCTCCGCCCGCGTCACCGACGACCGAAACCCGCCACCACGGCGGGCACGCACGGTCGTCTCGACGGGCGTGTGGTTTTTTGTTGCGGTGTTGAAGAGCGGGGGGTTTCTACCACAAATT
The DNA here is from genome assembly GCA_035315605.1 of Polyangia bacterium. Classification (GTDB taxonomy): domain Bacteria; phylum Myxococcota_A; class Polyangia; order Fen-1088; family Fen-1088; genus JADGRB01. Next base: position 1,287 of record DATFXS010000960.1, on the reverse strand, counting down.
CGTGCTGTCGAGCTTCCAACCCCGCGAATTCCGCCCCCCACCTACTGTCGATGGTTACGGTACAGGTGTTGCAGCCTCGCTTACTGATCCGCTAAAAGGAGCACCCCATGTCCCCAACAGCGAAAACTGACATCAAGCCGGCCACCGGCAAGCTCGGCATCCTGACGCCCGGGATGGGCGCCGTCGCCACCACCTTCATCGCCGGCGTCGAGGCGATCCGGCGCGGGCTCGCCAAGCCGATCGGGTCGCTGACCCAGATGGGGACGATTCGCCTCGGCAAGCGGACCGACGGGCGCTCGCCCCTCATCCATGAGTTCGTCCCGCTCGCCAAGCTCGACGACATCGTGTTCGGCGGCTGGGATCTGTTTCCGGATGACGCGTTCCAGGCCGCCAGCAAGGCCGGCGTGCTGTCGAAAGAACACCTCGCGCCGTTGAAGGACTTCCTGTCGTCGATCAAGCCGATGACGCCCGTCTTCGATCAGGAGTACGTCAAGAAGCTGACCGCGACGCACCAGAAGAAGGGCAAGTCGAAGGCCGACCTCGCCCAGCAGGTGATCGACGACATCAAACGCTTCAAGAAAGACAACAACTGCGACCGGCTGGTGATGGTCTGGTGCGGATCGACCGAGGTCTACCGGAGCGCCGCGCCCGTCCACGCGTCGCTGGCGGCGTTCGAGAAGGGCCTGGCCGAGAGCGATCCGGAGATCGCGCCGTCGCAGATCTACGCTTACGCGGCGCTGAAGAGCGGCGTGCCGTACGCGAACGGCGCGCCCAACCTGACCGTCGACACGCCCGCGCTGATGGAGCTGGCCAAGAAGAACGGCGTGCCGATCGGTGGCAAGGACTTCAAGACCGGCCAGACGCTGATGAAGACCATCCTCGCGCCTGGCTTCAAGGCGCGGCTGCTGGGCGTCGAGGGCTGGTACTCGACGAACATCCTCGGCAACCGCGACGGCGAGGTGCTGGACGATCCCGAATCGTTCAAGTCGAAGGAAGTATCGAAGCTGGGATCGCTCGAGCACATCTTCCAGCCGCACCTCTACCCCGACCTCTACGGGAAGATGACCCACGTCGTGCGCATCAACTACTACCCGCCGCGCGGCGACAACAAGGAAGGCTGGGACAACATCGACATCTTCGGGTGGATGGGCTACCCGATGCAGATCAAGATCGACTTCCTCTGCCGCGATTCGATCCTGGCGGCGCCGATCGTCCTCGACCTGGCGCTGTTCATGGACCTCGCGCAGCGCTGCGGGATGAGCGGCATCCAGGAGTGGCTGTCGTTCT
>DATFXS010000959.1:0-4586 GCA_035315605.1 Polyangia bacterium | reverse complement strand
TCCGCGGACGAAGTGGATCTGCAGGCGTCTGATGGCGCTGGCATGGGCGTTCTTCGTGCTGGTCGCGCTGCTGGCGCTCGCAGGCAGCGCCCGCGCCCAGTCGTTCTCGCGGCTGGAGGCCGGGCAGCAAACGGTGACCGCCGAGACCGGACTGCAATCGGGCATCGTGACGTCGCTCGGGTACGCGGCCGGATTGCGCCTGCACGCCATCGACCGGACGCTTATGCCGTTCGCGCAGGCGACGATGCTGGTCGCCAGGCCGGACCTCCACGACTACGCGTTCCGCGGCGGCGCGCAGATCAGCGTGCTGAGCGTGGGCTGGTTCGATCTGTCGACGCAGCTCGCGTTCGACGTGGCCGAGACCGAGAACAGCATCTACCGCGGCACCGCGCTGCGGACCGATCTGGTCCTGCTCGCCGGCCACTACGGGCGGCGCTGGTTCGCGGTCGCCGAGGCCGGCTACGACCGCGCCTGGCTCACGTACATCAAGAACAGCGACTGGTACCGCACCTACTTCTACAGCGACGCGAAGGACGGCTGGTACAGCGGCACCGCCGGCATGCTGCACGCGGGCGCCAAGGGCGGCGTGACGCTCGGGCGCGTCGAGGTCGTGCTGCGCGCCGGCATCACCAAGACCGAGGACCTGAACAATCTCGACCTGCCGTTCTACGCGACGCTCGGCGCCAATTACCGATTCTGACCGGCGTCCGCGCGCGCGGCCCCGTGCTACGCTGGCGCTTCGAGGCCGCGTGCTGGAACTGCTGGTCGTCTTGTCGATGGGGCTGCTGTTGCTTCTGCCCCAGATCGCGGGACTCCTCGTGGTGCGCTTCGTGCCGCGGGCGTCGTGGACGGCGTGGCCGGCGGCGGCGATCGCGGTGTACGGCGTCGTCTGGCACCAGTGGGTGTGGGCGCCCGCGAGCGACCGGGGCGCGCAGGCCGGATGCGGGATGTGGTCGGTGGGCTGCACCTTCATTCTGGTGGGCGGCCTGCTGCTCCATCTCGGCGTTGGCGCGCTGCTCGGGTGGTACGTCTGGCGCGCGCGCCAGTCGTCGCGCCGGGCGCCGCCCGCCGCGCCCCCCCAGTAGCCGCGCGCTGACTACTTGCGCTGACCGGTCAGTCTGGGGCTCAACCGCCGACGAGGCGAGCGACGAACAGGACGCCACCTCCGACGGCGATGGCGACGCTGGTCACCTTCACGCCGCGGTCTCCGAACCAGGACGCCTTGCGCGCCGTCAGCGTCAGCGGCAGCGCGATCGCCAGGACGGCCAGCTGACCGATCTCGACACCGAGGTTGAACGATACGAGGGCGACCGGCACCTGGGCGTGCGGGAGCGCGATCTGGCGCAACGCGCCCGCGAAGCCGAATCCGTGAACCAGACCGAACGGAAAGGTGATGCGCCAGCGCTTGCTGGCGTCCTTGACGAACAGGTTCTCGATTCCGACGTACGCGATCGACAGCGCGATGGCCGGCTCGACGAGGCGCGGGCTGGGGGCGAACACCGAGAGCGCCGCCAGCGCCAGGGTCAGCGAATGGGCGAGCGTGAACGCCGTGATCACGCCGAGCAGCGAACGAAAACGGCCGCCCACCAGGATGAGGCCCAGCAGGAAGATCAGATGGTCGGCGCCGGTCAGGATGTGCTCGACGCCGAGCTTCAGCATCGACCAGGCCATCCGGAATGAGCCGGCCGAGCTGCCCGCGTCCAAGGTCCAGGTGGCGTGACCGCGATCGAGCACCCGCGTCTGCGCCTTGCCCGCCTGGAAGACGCGCGCCAGGTGCCGGTGGCCCGGCGATAGACTGGCGAGCAGCGGAAACGAAAGCGTCAGCTGGCCGGGGGCCGCCGGGCACGCGTAGCGGAGCTGGAAGCCGACGCCGCCTTCGTCCTCCGATGCCAGCGCGCGATCGAGCGAGCCGGAACAGTCGCGCCCGTCGGCCTTCACGGCGAGGCCGCTCAGCACCAGCCGGGTCACCATCTCGCGGGCGGCGGCCAGCTCGGCGTTATCAATCTCGCCGTCGTGATTGGCATCGATCCCGGGCACGGATCGCGCCAGCTCCCGGCCCGCCATGCCGATGTCGCCGTACAGCACGTTGCCGTCGAGGCGGTACTCGCCGCTCGACACCCCGACCGTGTGCGCCGCTGCGGAGCGCTCGGCGGCCCCGAGCAGAACCAAACTGAAAGCGAGGGCCGCTTTCACGGCGCGGGCGACTCGGCGACCGTGGCGCCGCCGGGAATGGCCGCGAGATACGGCGCGTCCGTCAACGTCTTCAGGAACGCGACCACCGCGTCGATCTCCCTGTCGTCGAGCGGGGGCGGGGCGCCCTCGCGGCGGTTGTAGATCTGAGAGTAGACGTTGACGTTGACCTTGTATTTCGCCGGCACGTCGTCGAACTTCTCACCCGCCGTGTAGATGCGGCGGGGCGCGACGGCGCGCAGCGCGTAGAACTGCACCGCCTCGCGCAGGGTCTTGTAGAAGCCGTTGTGGCCGAAGCTTTCGCGCACGGCGACATTCCGCAGCGACGGCGTGCGGAAGCCCGCGCAGAACCGCGCGTCCTTCGAGGGCGTCTTCGAATCCTGCCGCTCGCACAGCCCGAGATCGAACGACTTGCTGTCCCGATTGCCGGGCAGGTCGCGGTTCCGCGGCAGCGCGATGACGTCGTAGCCGTAGTCGGTGAACATCGACTCGGCGGGATTGCTCGATGTCTCGGCCATGCGGTGGCAGGCGAAACAGGCGCCGCGGCGCTTGTCCTTGAAGATCTCCAGGCCGAGGCGCTCTTGCTCCGTCAGGGTCGCCTGTCCGCGCACGTACGCGTCGTACTTGGAGCTGGCCGGCGTCATCTCGTCGCTCTTGAGGAAGGCTTCGAGGGCCACGCCCACGCCGTGCAGGACGGTCTCCGCGTCCGACGTTCGGCCGAAAGCCGCCTCGAACGCGCGCGCGTACGGGCCGCGCGCGATCTTGGCCGCCACGAGCCGCGGCGTCTTCGCGTTCATCTCGTCGGGGTTGAACATCGGCTGGCGAACGAGCTCGACCAGACTGTCGACGCGCCCGTCCCAGAAGAATCCGCCCCGCGGATCCGGCGCTAGCGCCTCGTCGTCCTCGAAGTAGTGGAACGCCGGCGTGTATCGGAGGTAGAGCACCGACGGCGCCGAGCGGCGCGCGAAGTGCCCCGGGCGGCTTCCGAGTGGGACGCCGATGCGGGATCCGTGCGTGCCCGAGTAGGCGCGCGCCGGGTCGTGGCAGCTCGCACAGCTGGTCCCGGGCGGCTCCGACAGGCGATCGTCGAAGAAGATCTTCTTTCCGAGCGCGACGAGCGCCGGATCGTCCGGCGGGCCCTGACGGGGCGGAACCGGCAGGACGTTCGTGCGGTGGGCCGGAATCACCGGCCCGCGGGCCAGCGGCGGGAGCTTCGCGGCCGCCCAGGCCTGCTGGATGGTCGGCTTCGGCGGCGGGCTCTTCCGGCACGCGCCGAGCGCCAGCACGAGCGCGGCGGACGCCATGACCGTGGCCAGGCGCCGCCGGGATACTGCTTCAAACTTCAGGTTGGGCCTCTTGCCGCTACTTCTACTTCAGGAGGCCCTGTGTCAGTTGATGTTGTCGTAGACGCCGATCGGCGTCCCGATCCCGATCGGGTTGCCGCCCGAGTCCTTGCAGCTGATCTGGCTGCCCGGCGTCGTGTCGCACGTCCCGCTGCAGCTGATGGGAGCGGCGAGCGTGCAGACCGCGATGATCGACCCGTCCGTTCGGTAAGACGTGAACTTCCAGTTCCTGTCGCCCACCGCGCCCACGCGGTCCATCACCATGAAGCCGAACGTGTTCGAGAACGCGAACGCGTTGACGGCCGTCCCCGCCGCCGGGAGATCGTTGTTCGGGTCGAAGCCCGTTCCGTTGACGGGGAACCCGACGTCCAGGTTGTCGCCGCCGTTGCCGGCCACGATCGTCGCCGGGTGGTTGCTGGCGAAGTTGATGGCCTGGAAGTCGTGCACGTGGCCGTGGAAGGCCAGCCCGGTGTTCGGCGGGTAGTAGTTGCCCGGGTAGGCCGCGTTCAGCACCGACTGCATGCCGGGGTTGCCGATCGTGGGCGGGTTGCCTGCCGAGTAGCCGAGGATCGGGTGGTGGACGGCCCAGATGTTGAGCAGGTTCGGGGTCGACAGCACCGCCGCCTCGGCGATCTGGCTGGTGTAGGGCTGGAAGTTCGGCGGCGAGAAGACGGCCTTCGGCGTGTTCGAGGAGTCGAACACGATGAACTGCGTGTCGCCGAACGACACCGCCCACGGATCGTTGTAGTTGCCGACGTTGTCGTTCGCCGCGTTGTTGCAGGTCTTGACGTCGGTCGTGTCGAACGGGTTCGGATCGAGGTACCTGTACCAGCCCTGGCCGGCCCGATTGCAGAGCTCGTGGTTGCCGCGGACCATGACCCACGGAGCCGCCGCCAGCAGGGACGCCGCCGGGGTGAAGAGGTCGGCGTCCCAGACGTCCGAACCGTAGCCCCAGGGTGATCCGGCGCAGCCGGTGTTGCCCGCCGGGCACGGATTGTCGCGGTAATGGTAGTCGCCGACGTGGAGGACGAGATCCGGCTGCATGGCCGCCCC
>DATFXS010000958.1:0-4380 GCA_035315605.1 Polyangia bacterium | reverse complement strand
GCCGCGGACGAGGCGCGGGCGGCGCTGGGTCGGCGCGTGCTGCGCCCGCTGCTCAGCATCCTGACAGACAACGATCAGGCGCCGGATCGCGCCGTCATCGACTTGATCGGCATGCTCGGCAACGGCGACGCGGCGCCCGCGCTGGCACGGCTCGCGACGCGTGAAAAGGAATCGATCGGCGTCGCGCGCACCGCCGGTCATGGAATGGCGATGCCGTTCGTGGCGAACAACGAATGGCAGCTGGCGGCGCTGATCGCGCTCGCCCGTCTGGGCGATTCGCGGGGCCGGCCCGCGTTCACCCGCTACGCCTCGGCCGGCGCCGACCATCGCTTCCGCGCGGCCGCCCTGTGGGGCCTCGGCCGACTGGCAGACGGACCGGCCGCGCCAGAGCTGACCCGGGCCCTCGACGACCGACAGCCGGACGTCGTGGCGGCCGCCTGCCTCGGCCTCGGCCGTCACCCCAGCGCCGCCGCGCTCCAGCCGCTGTTCGCCATTGCCGCCGACGCCCGGCGGCCGATCGAAATGCGCCGCGCCGCCATCATCGCCCTCGGTCACGCGGCGGCGCGCGACGCCGGCGCGCGTGGAGGCGTAGCGCCCGCTCTGATCGACCTGCTCGACTCCGGCGATCCGGACCTGGCCCAGGCGGCCGCGCTTGCGCTGGCATGGTCGCGCGACCCACGCGGCCTCTCCCCGCTGCTGTCGCGCGCGCTGCTGCCACGACGCTTCGCATTGGCCGACGCGGGCGTGCCCCTCGGAGCCCTCGCCGCCTGGCAGACCTCCGCCTCGCCGCCGGACGAGGCCCGCCGCCTGGTCACCGCGCCGCTCGATGTCGACGTGCTGCTGGCCGTGCCGGCCATCCCGCCGGCGGCCGACCTCACGCCGCTCTGGCGCAGCCACACGCGTGAGCTGCAGGAGCTGCTCGCCGACGCGCTCGCGCGCGGTGGCGACGCGCGACACGAGGCGCTGGCCGTGCTCGACGCGCGCAACGACGGTCCCGCTCTGGGGGCGCTGACGCCGGAGGTAGACACACCCCTCGCGCCAGAAACCGCCGCGGCCGTACGCGAGGTCGTGCTTCCGATCGCCGATCGGCTGGCCGCCTTGCTCGACGACGGGGAGGCCGAAACGCGAGCGTCCGCGTTGCGCGTGCTGGCCAAGCTGGGCGACGACCGGGTGACCCCCGCCCGTATCGCGGCGGCGGCGTTCGACGCCGCCGCCCCGCTGGCGGGCGCCGCCGCCTTCGCAGCCGGCCGGTCCGCCAGCTTGCGTCCCGCCAGCGCGCCGGCCATCGCGGCCGCGCTGGCCCCCGTCCTGGGCGACGATTCGTGGCGCCGCCGGATGGCCGCCGTCGACGCGCTGGCCGCCCTCGGACCGGCGGGCGTCGCGCTGCTCGAACGAACGCGCGCCGACAAGCACGCCGTCGTTCGCGCCGCCGCGCTCGAGGCCCTGGCGAGGCGGTGATCCCGGCCGCGGCCGGCGCCGCGCGGCCCGGCATTTGACCCGCAACGGCCGACATCGAGTATGCTGTCGCGCCATGGCCATGAAGAACTGCCCGAACTGCGGCGCCGAGGTCCCGGTCGACAACCGATTCTGCGGCAGCTGCGGCGCGAAGATCGACCTGCCCGGGCCGGCAGCTTCTCCGGCGAAGACGATGTTCTTCGGTGCGACCCAGCCGGCCGGCAAGGCCAAGCTCACGGTCATCAAGGGCGAGGGGATGGACGGCGTGACCTACCTCCTCAACGCGAACGAGCACGTGGCCGGCCGGACCGAGGGCGCCATCATGTTTCCGGACGACCCGCTGCTGTCGCCGCGCCACGCGAACTTCATCTACCGCGACGGGCGCCTGCACGTCCTCGACGAAGGCTCGGTCAACGGCGTGTTCATCCGCATCAAGGCGCCGGTCATCCTCGGGCCGGGCGCGCTCTTCCTGATCGGCGAGCAGCTGCTTCAGGTCGAGCCGTCGCCTCCCGACCTCGGCCCGCAACCGGACGCCGAGGGGACCTACTTCTACGCCAGCCCCAAGCGGCCCTCGAAGATGAAACTGATTCAGCGCCTGCGAGGCGGCGAAATCGGAATGATCTACCGATCGCGCAGCGACACCATCTCGATTGGCCGCGAAGGAAACGACGTCAACTTCCTCGATGACCCGTTCATCTCGGGCCGGCACGCGCAGATCGCCATCAGCCCGGAAGGTCAGGTGACGTTGTCCGACCTGGGCTCGAAGAACGGCACCTTCGTGCGGATCAACGACGAGATCGCGCTCGACCACGGCGACCACGTCTTCGTGGGCCAGCAGCTCCTGCGCGTCGAAGTCACCTGATCCGGGGCGCGGTCCGACCGCTGCCGCCCGTCGCCGACACGTTGACGCTGCGGCGTCGCCGTGTTAGTTGCGTTAGGTTCCCCGGGGGTGCATTTGATCACCTGTAACCGCTGCGGCAAAGAAAACCAGGACCATTACAAGTTCTGTCTCGGCTGCGGAAACGAGCTTGTCCGACCCGCCGCCGCGCCCTCCCCCAGCGCCGGTCTCGGGAACGACGGACCGCTCGAAACCGCCAGGACCGTCCTTCCGCCAGCGCCCATGGGCGGCATGCCCGCGGCGATGGCGGCGACGGTGAGCTCGGGCGAATTGCGGAGCTCGGCCGGCGCAGGGCCGGCGCCCGCGGCAAAGAAGGGCGGCATCCCCTGGAACGATTCGCCCAAGATGCCGGCCCCGGTTCCGTTTCAGTTGCCGCCCAACCCGCTGGCCGGGTCCGCGCCGGCCCCGCGCGCCACCGGCGGCGCGATGCATCCATCGACGACCCCCGCCCCCGTCCGTCCGACGGGCGGCCCGGCCCCGGCTGAGATGATCGCTTGCCCCAACTGCGGCAAGCCCGTGCAAGCCGGCTTCGCCTTCTGTGGCGCCTGCGGCACGCGCGTCGGGGCAGCCCAATCGGGGCCTCAGCCGCGGACGATGTTCATGGCCGGCTCGACGGCCGCCGCTCCGGCGGTGGCGCCGCGCGGACGGCTGATTCTGATTCGCCCGGACGGCTCCGAAGGCGGGTCGCATCCCATTCACGACGGCGACAACCTGATCGGCCGCGGTCAGGCGCCGTTGTTCGACGCCGACGCTTACCTGTCGCCGCGCCACGCCGAGCTGTCGATCGGTCCGAACGGCGTGACGATTCGTGACCTGCAGAGCCTGAACGGCGTGTTCCTGAAGATCGCCAGCGAGGAGCCGCTCGAATCCGGAGACATTTTCCGCATCGGCCAGGAGCTGCTGCGCTTCGAAGTGATCTCGCCGCCCCAAGCGCTCGAGGACGGCACCGAGGTGATGGGGACGCCCAACCCCGGCTTCTGGGGCCGGCTGTCCGTCATCGTCGGGCGAGACGTCGATGGGTCCGCTTTCCCGCTGTTCGGCGAGGCGATCGTGCTCGGCCGCGAGCGCGGCGACATCCTCTTCCCCGAGGACGGCTATGTGTCAGGCACGCACGCGCGCATCTCGCTGCACGACGATCGCGTGTTCCTGACCGATCTCGGTTCGTCCAACGGAACGTTCCTGCGCCTGCGCAGCGAGCGGGTGATCCCCACCGGCTCATACATGCTGATGGGCCAGCAGCTGTTCCGGCTGGAATTCCGGTAGTAGAGCCATGGCCGGTCGAGCGACCGGCCCCTCAGCCCGCCCGCCAGCCCCGGCTACTGCTTCTTTTCGATTTCGATCTTGTCCTTCGAACCGCCGGCCTGCTGCCGGTTGTCGAAGAACGCGCGCCGTGCCGATTCGCCCGCCGACGGCTCGACGTAACGGAAACCGTTGGCGATCTTGAAGGTCGCGCCGTCGTCGAACATCACCTGCACGTCGACCGGCCCCTTGTCGTTCGGGGGCGTCACCACGCGAATCTTGCTGGTCGACGCGATGGTCACGTTCTCGCTTTTCCGGCGCCCGAACTTCACTTCCGCCTGCGTCTTGCCGGGCTGGAAGCCGGAACCAACGATCGAAATTTCGTCGCCGCCGGCCGTCGTTCCCTGCGGTGGCTCGACCGTGTCGACCTTGACCGGTCCGCCCTTCTGGGTGCACGCCGCGACCAGAGTCCAGATCGCGACCGAAATGGTGATGCCGAGGACACGCTTCATCGTGTTCGCCTCCGTGCGAAGCACCGACCATAGCCCTCGTGCCCAGATCGGTCAAGGACTCCGAGCGCTTGCTCCTGCAGCTGGCGCACCCGCTCACGCGACAGACGGTACTCGTCGCCGATCTCCTTCAGCGTCCGCTCCTTGTCGTTGACCAGACCGAACCGCTTGCGGAGGATGTCGGCCTCGATCGGCTTGAGCGACGCCAGCAGCCGGAGCATCTCCGTCTGCGTCTCGCTCGAAGCCATCTGTTCGGGCACCGCCGGAGCCTCGTTCGGA
>DATFXS010000957.1:0-9245 GCA_035315605.1 Polyangia bacterium | reverse complement strand
GGATCGGGAAGCGCATCGACAAGTGCGCGGAGATGCGAAGCGCGCGCTGGATGCGCAGCTACCTCTCCGCCGATCGACAGGGATGTTCTGCGAATTCGAGGCGCCGGACGTCGAGTCGGTGCGCGACGCCTACCGCAACGCCGGCGTCGAATTCGTGCGCGCCTGGGGCGCCGAGCTCTACAAGCGCTGATTGCTCCGGTCAGGGGCCGACCTTACGGGCGGGCTTCCAGCACCAGGTTGAAGGGTGTCTCGGTCGCGCGGCGGAAGCTGGCGAAGCCGCCTTCGTCGACGACCAGGTGGCGCAGCCGCGCCTCGCCCGCCTGCGCGCCCAGCGCCGGTCCGTCGCCGGCCAGCGAACACGGCACGCAGAACACCGTCGACGCGCCGTAGAACACGCGCCCGACCGGGTTGTGATTGTCCTCGACCCGGTCGGTCGCGAACGGCTCGACCAGCAGCCAGGTGCCGTCCTTGGCCAGCGCCCGGCGGATGTGCCGGGCGGCCCCGACCGGATCGGCCATGTCGTGCAGGCAGTCGAAGCACGTCACCAGGTCGTACCCGTTGCCGGCGAAGTCCTGCGCGCTCGCGACCTCGAAGCGGACGCGGTCGGCGACCCCCGCGTCGCGCGCGCGCCGCCGCGCCGTCTCGATCGACGCCGCGTGCGAGTCGACGCCGAGGAACTGCGACGTCGGATAGCTGCGCGCCATCAGGATCGTCGACGCGCCGTGACCGCACCCGACGTCGACGACGCGCGCGCCCCGCTTCAGCTTCGCCTCGACCCCGTCGAGCGCCGGGAGCCACGCGCTCACCAGGTTGCCGAGGTAGCCGGAGCGGAAGAAGCGCTCGACCCCGACGTACAGGATCGGATCGTGGTCACCCCAGTCGAGGCCGCCGCCGCTGCGGAACGCCTGGGCGATGCGCGGTTCGGCGCGCATCGCGGCGGCGATCAGCTGGAACGCGCCGGGCAGGAAGGCCGGGCTCGTCTCGTCGGCGAGCGCCAGCGCCTGCTCGGGCGGCAGCGTGTAGCGGCCGCCTGCGGCGTCGTAGCTGACGTAGCCGCCCGCGGCCTGATTGTTCAGCCACTCGCGCACGTAGCGCTCGGTGGTCTCGGTCCGCTTCGCCAGCTCGCCGGGCGTGATCGGCCCCGCCGACGCCATCGCCTTGTAAAGGCCCAGCTCGTCACCGATCAGCACCAGCGCCGCGCTCATCGCGGCGCCGATGTCGCCGACGGCCCGGCCGATAAATGCGTTCAGCTTGTTCTCGTCGATTGTCGCGGTGGACATGGTGGTCTCCTTTCCGTCGCGCGGTTTACTTCTTGCCCAGCGCCTTCAGCACCTCGGCGGCCGACTTGTACGTCCCCTCGGGCAGGTGCTCCGCGTACCAGCGCTTCTCGCCGGCCTTGAATTCGACCAGGCCGTTGCACGCCGCGAGCAGCTCGGCGCGCGTGGCGGGATAGGTCTGGTGCTCCTTCAGGTGCTGGGTCAGCTTCTTCGTGTCGGGCTTCACCGCCGCGTCCTCGGCGGCGGCGACGGCGCGCGCCGCGGGCGTGAAGGCGGGCGCGATCCCGGCGAGACCGAGGACGAGGGCGAAGGTGCGGATCTGATTGCGGATCGTGGACATGGCGTTCTCCTTGTTGGTTCGCGGCGACGACGGTGCCGCCGCTGGAGAACAGCCTGGGCCGCCGACGTTGGAGCCCGCGTTGGAGCGCGCGTGGGAATTCTGGGATAGTCGGTGCAGCGTGGCCCGGCAAAGCGCGCAGGCGGCGGTCGAGGTCAGGCTCCTCGGAGAGCTGGAGGTCAGCCACCGCGGTCGGCTGCAACCGCTGCCGGCGTCGAAGAAGAGCCGCGCCCTCCTCGCCTATCTGGTCGCCACGGGCCGGCCCCACCTGCGCGAGAGCCTGTGCAGCCTGCTCTGGGAAGGTCCGGACGATCCGCGCGCCGAGCTGCGCTGGTGTCTGAGCAAGATTCGCCCGCTCCTCGACGCGGGTGGCGGCGCGCTGGCCGCCGACCGCGAGCGCGCCGCGTTCGTCGCCGGACCGGTGCGGGTCGACACGACCACGGTGCGCGAGCTGGTGGCGGGCGGCGTCGAGGCGACGCCGACGGAGACGTTGCGCGCGGCCGCGGCGCTGTTCCGGGGCGAGTTCCTGGAGGGACTGGAGCTGCCCGCCTGCTTCCGCTACCACGAATGGTGCGTGGGCGAGCGTGAGGCGCTGCGCGGGCTGCGCACCGGCATCTCGAGCGAGCTGGTCTCCCGGTTGTCGGCGAGCGATCGCGATCTCCCCGAGGCGCTGCGCTGGGCGCGCGAGCGGGTGGCCTTCGATCCGCTCACCGAGGCGGCGCACGTGGACGTCATCCGGATCCTCGGGCGGCTCGGGCGCACGCGCGAGGCGATCGCCCAGTACGACAGCTGCCGGCGCATCCTCGAGACCGAGCTGGGCGCGCGCCCGTCGTCGGCGCTCGAGCGAGCGCGCCGCGAGCTGACAGCGCCCGGCGCGGCGGCGGTCGAATCGTCCGCGGGCGAGGCCCCGCCGCCCCCCGCGCGGCCGGATGCTGACGCGGCCGGCGCGCCGGAACCGCTGCTCGTCGGACGCGATGCGGCCGGCGCCGCGATCGATGCCGCCCTCACCGCCGCGCGTGGCTCGGGCGCGCCGCCCGCGCTGCTGTTCGTGGGCGATCCCGGGATCGGCAAGACGCGCCTCCTCGATCTGTTGACCGAGCGGACGCGCGCAGCGGGCGGGAGCGTCCTGCGCGGCCGGGCTTTCGAGGCCGAGACGATCCGGCCGTACGGCCCGTGGATCGACGCGCTCGCAGGCACGCCGCTGCCCGCCGGTGCGACGCCCGATCCCGACCTCGCCCTGCTGCTGCCAGCCGCCGCGCCGCCGGCGCCCGCCGCCGACCACGCCCCGGATCGCGGCCGGCTGCACGACGCGGTCGCGGCCGTGCTGGCGCGCTGGGCGGACAGCCCCGGGCCGCTCGCGCTCGTCTTCGACGACATCCAGTGGCTCGACGAGGCATCGGCGTCGCTGCTCCACTTCGTGGCCCGCGGGGCCGCCGCGCGCCGGGTCGTGATCGCCTGCGCGGCGCGCGCCGGCGAGCTCGGCGACAACCCGGCCGCACTGCGGGTGGTGCGCGCGCTGACGCGCGAGCGCCGGCTGGTCGAGCACCGTCTCGCGCCGCTCGCGGCCGCGGAGATCGCGGCCATCGTGCGCGCGGTGAATCCCGCCGTCGACGCCGACGCCGCCTTCGCCGCCAGCGAGGGCAACCCGCTGTTCGCCATCGAGATCGCGCGCGCGGCCGCCGCCGGCGGCGAAACGCCGGACGAGCCGCTCGATCAGCTCCTCGATGAACGATTGGAACGGCTGGGCGAGCCGGCGCTCGATCTCTTGCCCTGGGCCGCCGCGCTCGGCCGGTCGTTCGATCCAGCCGTCCTCGCGCTGGTGCGCGGCACGGCCGCATCCGATCTGGTCGGCGCGCTGGATCACCTGGAACGCCACGGCGTCATCCGCGCGACATCGGCGGTGCAGTACGACTTCGCCCACGATCTCCTGCGGCGAGCCGCCTACCGCCGCCTGTCGCAGGCGCGGCGTCGCCTCGTTCACATGCAGATCGCCCGCAGCCTCGAGACGGCGCGCGGCGCCGACGACGCCCGCGCGGGGGAGATCGCGCATCACGCCGCGCTGGGCGGCGACGCCATGCTGGCCGCGCAGAGCTGTGTCGTCGCCGGCAAGCGCTGCCTGCGCCTGTTCGCCTATCCCGAGGCCGCAGAGCTCGCGAAGCGCGGGCTCCAGCACCTGTCGCGCATCGAGCGTACGGCGCGCATCGGCCTGCAGATCGCGCTGTTAGGGGTGCTGGTCGACTCCGGGAGCGTGGGGCGCGGCACGCTGTCCCTCGAGGCGGAACTGTCCCTCGCCATCGTCGAGGCACAGGCGGCCGGGCTGCACGCCGCGGCGGCGCACGGTTTCCGGGCGCGCTCGATGCTCTATTACGCGGGCGAGAAATTCGACGCCGCCCGTGACAGCTCGATCCGCGCCGTCGAGGAGAGCCAGCCCGTCGACGACGCCGCGCGGGGGCGCGAGCTGGCCGTGGCCGCCCGGTGCCTCCTGCTGCTCGAGAACGAGGTGCCGCGCGCCCAGGCGATGATCGAGGAGGCGCGATCGCTGCTGGGCGCCGAGGCCGACCGCGTCCCCAGCGTCTCCTGGGCCTCCGGCCTGCTCGCTCGATACAGGGGCGAACGGGCGGCCGCCACCTCCGCGCTCGCGGCGGCTGTCGAGGGTTACGAGCGCGAGCAGTCGCACTGGGAGCGCTGCCTGGCGATGGCCCAGCAGGTGATGCTGGATCTCGAAGGCGGCGACGCCGCCGCGGCCCGGATCCGCTGCGGCCCCCTCGCGGAGGTAGCGGGCAAGATGGCCGACGGCAGCGAGGCGGCGGTCGCAGCCGCGCTCGCCGCGCTCGCCGTCCGAACGCCTGCCGATGCGCAGGCGACGGCCCGGCTCGACGAAGCGGTGCGGGGCTTGGTGGCGGTCGACACGAAGGCGATGATCGCGTACGTGCTGAACGCGGCCGCCGCCCAGGATCTCGCCGCGGGTGACGTCGCCGCCGCCGAGCGGCGCGCTACCGCCGCGCTCGCCGCTGCGACAGCCGTCGGCCGCCGCAGCGAGGTCGCGGTCGCGCGTTCGTTGCTGGGACGCGCGGCGCTGGCGCGCGGGGACGCGGCCCAGGCGAACGCGCAGCTCGACGCGCTGGCACCTGACCGCGCGCACCCGCTCGCGCTGTCCCAGCGGGCGACGGCGGCCGCCGACGCGCTGGCCGCCGCCGTCACGCAGGCGACGAGGTCCGGCTCGCGATAGCGACGACCATCGCCACCATCAGCGTCTGCTCGAGCAGCACCGCCATCTTCATGGTCAGCGCGCCCGCGAAGAAGCCGAGGAAGATCGCCTGGGCGACGACGTAGAGCCAGAACGTCGGCGCGATCCGGCGCGCGCTGCCGCCCGCCTTCTTCCAGGCCCACAGGCCGACGGCCAGGAACATGACGTGGGCGGCGATGAAGATCAGGGCGGGGAACGAATCGAGAAAATGTCCAATCGGCATGGTGAATCTCCTTTATCGGGTCGGTGGCGAGGTCCGCCCTCGCCTTGCACCCCCGACACTGCGGCCCGGCCGTTGGAGCCGCCGTTGGAGTCCGCGTGGGAAAATGGGGCCCGCCCCGCCCCCCGGCCGGTCAGCGGCGTTTCGGCGGCTTCTTCGCCTTGTCCCGGTCGCTGAACAGCCCCGTGCGCTCGCCGGTCTGGTTGTGCCGCCAGGCGTAATAGACGCCCGCCACCCCCGACACCGGCGCCAGCACGCCCAGCAGCGGCAGCAGCAAGAAATGCGGCAGCAGCGCGCAGAGCCCCACGTAGGCGGCCGCGCCTGGCACAGCCTCGCGGAGCGGCGCCGCGTACAGCCACCCGAGCGGCCCCAGCGCCGCCGACAGCAGGCCCGAGGCGACCACCGACTTCTTGTCGCCGTCGCGCGGGGTCAGCCCGCTCCCCAGCGCGGCCCGCGCCGCCAGCGCGGTGGGGGCGCGCGCGACCTCCCGGCCCAGCGCCTCCAGGCGTTCCATCTCGGAGACGGTCTCCGGCCCGCCCCGGGGCCGCTCGGCGCCGCGCACGGTCCAGATCATCTCGCCGTCGTCGGCGACGTCCGCCTCCAGCTGGCCGGCGACGGTCATCGCGTCGAGCCATTCCTTGGTCCGGTCACGCGACGCCCCCGTCAGGTGCTGGACGTGCGCCAGGGTGAGCGGGACCCGCGAGCGCAACCAGATCGCCAGCACGCGCGCCTCGAAGTCCTTCTGCTTCATGGGCCGCGGGCAGTCTACAACGGCAAAAAAATCGACGTCGCCGCTGACCACTTTTCGCGGCCTGGGTGCCACTCAGGGGGACGCCCGATACGGCCCGTCCCATGCGCCCCGAAGTCGTTGCAACAACCCGAGATTTCCCTTCATGTAGGCGCACCTCGACCGGAGCGGCCGCGCGCGCGATGGTGGTTGCGGCCGCGCTGCTCGGATGCAACGGCAAGATCGGCGGCAGCGGCGGCGGATCGACGACGCTGCCGCCCGGTCTCGCGGGGCCGATCAATCCCGGGCTGGTGGTTGCCCACCGGCTCAACAACGTCGAGTACGACAACACCGTGCGCGATCTGGTCGGCCTCGACCTGGCGCCGTCGCGTACCTACGGCTTCCCGGACGACGCCTACGTCGAGGGCTTCGACAACAACGCGGACGCGCTGACCGCGCCGCCGCTGCTGCTGGAAAAGTTGCAGACCGCGACCGAGGCGATCGTCGCGGCGGCGCTGTCGACCGACGCCGCGAACGCCGCCGTCCGCGCGCGAATCATCACCTGCGATCCGGCGGCGGCCGGCGAGTCGGCCTGCGGGACGCAGATCCTGAGCGCGTTCGCTTCGCGCGCGTTCCGGCGCCCGGTCGCGGCGGCCGAGGTCGCAGGCTACGCCAGCCTCGTGAGCGCCGCGAAGTCCGTCGGCGACGGGTTCGAGCAGGGGATCGCGGCCGGGCTGCAGGCGATCCTGCTGTCGCCCCGGTTTCTGTTCCGGGTCGAGACAAACCCGGGCGCTGGAAAGAACGCGCGCCTCGACGACTACGAGATCGCGTCGCGGCTGTCGTACTTTCTCTGGAGCAGCATGCCCGACGATGCGCTGTTCGCGCGCGCGGCGGGCGGCGCCCTCGGCGATCCGAGCGCGATCGTCGACGAGGTTCACCGCATGCTCGCCGACCCCAAGTCATCGGCGCTGGTCGACAACCTGGCGGGCGAGTGGCTGGGGGCCCGCCAGCTCGCGGTCCAGCAGGTGACGTTGACCGACGTGACCTTCGACGACTCCCTGCGCGCCGCGATGGGCGGCGAGGCGTCGCTGTTCCTCGGCGAGATGGTGCGCGGCGGCCACGCCATCAAGGAGCTGCTGGGCGCCGACTTCCTGTTCGCGAACGATCGGCTCGCCGCCCACTACGGCCTCGGCGCCGCGGGCACGCTCGGCAGCGCGCTCGTCAAGCTGCCGCTGACCGACGCCCGTCGGGGGGCTGGCGTCCTGACCCAGGCCAACACCCTGACCGTGACGTCGATGCGCGATCGCACGTCGCCCACCCGCCGCGGCAAGTGGGTGTCGGAGAACTTGCTCTGCTTCGTGATTCCGCCGCCGCCGCCGATGATCCCGCCCCTGGATCCGCCGTCGACGACCGCGCCGATGAGCGTGCGCGATCGGCTGGCGCAGCACCGCGCGAAGGGGTCGAGCTGCAACGGCTGCCACCAGTACATCGATCCGATCGGCTTCGGCCTCGAGCATTTCGACGCCGTCGGACGCTGGCGCGACACCGACAGCGGCATCGCGATCGACGCGACCGGAAACGTCCCGGGCAGCAACGCGCCGTTCGACGGCGCGGTCAGCCTGGCGGCCGCCATCGGCGACGACCCGCGCTTCCTCGACTGCATGGTGCAGAAGCTGATGACCTACGCCGTCGGGCGGACGCTGGTGACGTCGCCGACGGCCGGTTCGCCGATGGACGACAGCGCCGGTCTCGCCGACATCCGGACCCAGCTCGGATCGACGGCCGCGCGCCTGGACCGGCTCATCGAGCTGGTCGCCACCAGCCCGGCGATGACCATGCGCCTCGGGGAGTCCCAGTGAAAAACTTTCGTCTGTCGCGCCGCGCCTGCCTGAAGGGCGCTGGAGTCGCCCTCGGCCTGCCGATGCTGGAGGCGATGTTGCCCTTCGGGCGGCGCGCGCGCGCACAGGCGGCGGCCGCGGGCAAACCGCTGCGCTTGCTGGTCTGGACCTTCCCCGACGGCGTGCGCATGGACGCCTGGACGCCGACCACCGCCGGCGCGGGTTACGCGTCGACGCCGATCCTGCAGCCGCTGGATCCGTGGAAGTCGAAGCTGAACGTGATCTCCGGGCTGGCGAACACGCCGGCCAGCGTCGTGAGCGGCAACATCTTCGCCGGGTCGCACGCGCGCGCGACGGGCGCGATGTTGACGCAGGTGCCGCTGACCTTCACGTCGGGATCGAACTTCAAGGCCGGCATCTCGTTCGATCAGGTGATCGCGAACGCGCTCAAGGTCAGCGTTCCGTCGCTGCGCCTGCCGTCGCTGGAGATCGGCGCGGTCTATGCGGGCGCGACCGGCAACTGCGAGGACGGCTTCTCGTGCGCTTATCTGACGAACCTCGCCTGGTCGGGGCCGACGACGTTCCTGCCGAAGGAGACCAACCCCAAGGCGGTGTTCGACCGGCTGACCGCGGGCGGGCTGCCGACGGCCAGCACGACGACGACGACCGCGACGCCGCCGCCGGTCGACAAGGCGCTGGTCTACCGCAAGAGCGTTCTCGATCTCGTCGCGGCCGACACCAGCGCGCTCAAGAGCCGTCTCGGCAAGTCGGATCAGGCGAAGCTCTCCGACTACCTCGACTCGGTCAACGAGCTCGAGCGTCGGATCGCCGCCATGACGCCGGCCCCGACGCCCGGGACGCCGCCTTCGTCGACGCCGATGGCGGGCGGCCAGTGCGTCGCGATCCCGGCGCCCCGGGACGGCACGTACCTCGGCCGCGACAGCACGAAGAACATCTACGGCTACACCGAGATCATCACGGCGATGAACGATCTGATCGCGATGTCGTTCGCCTGCGATCTGACGCGCGTCGTGACCTTCATGAGCGAGATCCCCCTCGACACCCAGACCAACTTCGCCTTCGTCGGCGTCGACTCGTCGAACTACCACGACGACATCTCGCACCACCACGGCGATCCGGTGAAGCTGGCCGGCATCCAGACGGTCAACACGTTCTACGCGCAGCAGTTCGCGTACCTGCTGGGCAAGCTCGCCACCACCTTCGACGCCGACGGCTCGTCGGTGCTGGACAACTGCGCGATCATCTTCACCAGCGAATTCGGCGACGGCGACAACCACTATCACTACGACCTGCCGGTCGTGCTGGCCGGACGCGCGGGCGGCGCGTTCGCCACCGGGCGCCACATCCACTACGCGAGCACACCCGACAGCGGCGCGGGCTCCGTCGAGACCGCCCGCCGCGCCGACAAGCCGCTCGCCGACCTGTACATCTCGATCATGCAGGCGTTCGGCCTCGACGTGACGACGTTCGGTTCCGTCGACGGGACCACCCCCTACGGGACCGCCCCGCTCAGCGAGCTTGCGGGCTAGGCGCTCTCGCGTCCCGTTCCCGCTGCACCTCGAGCGCGTGCTCCGCGGC
>DATFXS010000956.1:0-12672 GCA_035315605.1 Polyangia bacterium | reverse complement strand
CACGGGTAACAGCGCGGGCTCGAGCGCGGCCGGCACCGCGGGGACCGCAGGAACAGGCGGATCCACGGCGCCCGGGCGCGGCGGCACGACCGGCAGCGGTGGTACAACGGGCGCGGCAGGCCGGGGCGGCGCCGGTGGTACGGGCGGCGCGGCCGGGCGCGGCGGGATGGGAGGGACCGGCGGCACGGCAGGAGCCAGCGGCACGACGGGTCGCGGGGGCACGACCGGAACCGGCGGCACGGCGGGCACGACCGGCCGCGGCGGCGCGTCCGGAACGGGCGGCGCGGCAGGTACGGGCGGTTCGACCGGCCGCGGCGGGACGACCGGCACCGGCGGCAGCGGGCCGACCGCCTGCAACCTCCAGAACCACAGCGGCAACGGGTCCTTCACCTGGTACAACTTCGGCCAAGGTACGGCGAGAGACGGCAGCGGCTACCGAACCGCGTGCGGCTACTACGGGACGGAGAGCGGCACCGTCGACACCGTCGAGAACATCGCCAGCATGAGCCCCGCGGCCGCGACGTACTTCGTCGCCGTCCCGGGTCAGAACGGCTTCGATTCGAAGAGCCATTGTGGCGAGTGCGTGTCGATCACCGGCCAGAACGGCACGACGCTGATCGCGACGGTCATCGACGAATGCCCGTACGGCAGCGACGGCGGCAACAGCGCCTGCGCGGCCAACCCGGGCGGCCACCTGGACGTCAGCAAGACGGCCTTCGACAAGCTCGGCTACCCGGTCGGCAACCCGAGCGGCACCAACTGGAAGTACGTCCCCTGCCCCGTCTCGGGCAACGTCAAGGTCCGTTTCAAGTCTGGAAACAACAACGAATTCTTCGTCGAGAACGTCATCACGCCGATCGCGTCGGTTTCGGTCAACGGAACCAGCGCGTCGCGGCAATCCTATGGCGCGTGGCACGTCGGCAACGCGATCTCGACACCGGCCACGCTGAACCTGACGGACATGGCGAACCGGTCGATCACCGTGACGCTGAACAGCGGCACGAGCAACCAAGATACCGGCGTCCAGTTCCCCGCATGCCAGTAACGCGACCGCGCGACGGATTCGTGTTACCGTCCCGGCCGACAATTCACGAAAATCGAGGAGGAGTTCGGGTCATGTCAAAGAAGCTCACGGTGTTGATTGCAGGTGTGGTCGTATCGCTGGCGCTGGTCGCCGGCACCATGCAGGGCTGCGGAAGCAGCAGCAGCGGCAGCAGCAACACGGCGCTCTGCCAGCAGGCCTGCGACAAGGTTCTGATGTGCACGCCCGACGCCGGCACGGTCGGGATGATGGCGGACACGATGTGCAAGGCGAACTGCGCCTCCCAGGTCTCGAACACCCACTGCTCGAACGAGACGGCGATCGCGAACGCGGTCAAGGCCTGCCTCGCCATGCCCTGCGATCAGCTCGCCGCCTGCGAGGCGACGATCCCGGCTTGCCAGAGCACGACGGGCACGGGCGGCACGACCGGCACGGGCGGCTCGGGCACGGGCACGGGCGGCACGTCGGGCGGCGGCTGGACTTGCCAGGACGACGGGCAGGTCTGTGTCTGCTTACAAATGACCGGCGGCAACATAGCGACGTGCCCGAGCACGTACGACTGCTGCTTCCTGTTCACGACGCAGGGCACGACGTCCTGCAGCTGCACGTCCACCGCGGGGACAGGGGCCACCTGCCCGCAGCTCGCCCAGGCCTTGATGGGCACGGTCAAGGCGAGCTGCCCGTAGTCGGCGGTCGGTAGTCAGCCGCTCACGCCGCGGCGATCAGCCCCTCGCCCGCCCAGCGGGCGAGGAGCTCGAAGGCGCGCGCGGCGGCGGCTTCCTCGGACTGCGTCTCGCCCAGCACCGCGCACAGCTCCCCGAACAACACGCCGTCGGCGCCGGCGAGGCGCGGCAACCAGCGCGCCTCGTCGCCGTCGGCCGGACGATGGTAGACGGCGTCGTCGCGCCGCCACACGATCAACGTCTCGGCGTGGGGCGGCGGCGGTGACGCGGTTGCGTCGCCGGCACCGCCATCCGCGCGCCAGGTCGCCGAGATCGCGAAGCGATTCGGCAGCAGGCGGTGTGACGGGACGAGGCGCAGCCGGAGCGCGCCGAAGCGCTCGGGCGCGAGGCCGCGCAGGTCGGCTAGCGCGATCGGCGTCGCATCCGGACCGTCGAACACCTCGGCGCGCGCCCGCTCGAGGCGGGCCAGCTCGGAGAGCCAGGGGCGCGCAGCCGCGAGCGGATGCGCAGCCAGAAAGTCCGCGAGCCGATCGCCTGCCTCGCGCAGCGACGGGTGGCGGGGCGGGCATGCGACCAGATAGTCGGTGACGAGGCCGTGGAACGCCTCGCCGCCCAGCAGCGCGACGGTCCGGGGAAATTCGTCGCGGAGCACGTCGTGGATGCGGACGAAGTACATCGTCGCATAAACGTCCAGCCGATCGATCGCCGACAGCGTCGCGTCGCCCACCACCATCGCATCGACGGCCGCGCGCGCGCCGTCGTCGCGGGCCGCGATCGTCGCGACGCCGTCGCGTGCCGTGACGATCGCGTGGAACCGCGCCTGCGTGTCGGCGAGCTTCATGCGGCTTCGCCGACCGCCGCGGCCGCGACGTCGGCCGCACGCCGCGCCTCCGCCACCAGCTCGTCGAGCGGCGGGATGTCGTCGTCGCGTTCGAGCAGCGTCGCCTGCGCGCCGAAGCGCCGGATCGCGTGGCGATAGAGCGCCCAGACGTCGTCGCAGACCGGGTGATCGTGAGTGTCCAGCAGGTGCGTCCCCTTGTCGCTGTGGCCGGCGAGATGGAACTGCCCGACGCGCGCGCGCGGCACGCCGTCGATGAACGCCTGCGCCGCGAAGCCGTGATTGCGCGCGCTGACGTAGACGTTGTTCACGTCGAGCAACAGACCGCAGTCGGCCTCGTCGCCCAGCGCCGCGAGAAACTCCCACTCGCTCATCGTCGAATGGCGGTACGTCAGGTAGCTCGACACGTTCTCGACCAGGATTCGCCGTCCCAGCCGCTCCTGCACGCGCGCGACGCGGGCGGCGACGTGGTGCAGGGCCTCCTCCGTATAAGGAAGCGGCCACAGGTCGTGGGCGGAGTGTCCGCCAAAGCTGGACCAGCACAGGTGGTCCGAAATCCAGGCCGGCTCGACCTCGCGCGCCAGCGCGGCGAGCGCATCCAGGTAGGCGCCGTCCAGCGGATCGATCGAACCGAGCGACATCGACACGCCGTGCAGGACGACCGGGTGGTGCTCGCGCACGGCGCGCAGCACGCGCCGCGGATTGCCGCCCTCGACCATGAAGTTCTCGCTGATCACTTCCAGCCAGTCGACGCGGGCACGCCCCGCCGCGACGTCCGCGTAGTGCGGCGGCCGCAGCCCGATACCCGTGCCGAGGTTGGGGAACCCGTCCATTTCGAAGGGGGAAACTTACAACGCGCGAGCGCCCTGGGTCCTGGAACCATGACTCAACCGGGCGCGACATTTGGACACACCGCACCCACGGCGCGGGGCGAAAGTGAGCACGAGCGGCGGCCGGCGAGCGGCGCGCACCGCGTGAAATCAGGGCTGGTCCGCCTGGACGAGCCGGCGCGGAAGATGCACGACCGCCGGGTCATGAAGACGGTCGCCGCCCTGTCATCATTCAGTCTGGCGCTTGCGGTCGCATTCACGCTCGCCCCGGCGAGCGCGCACGCCCAGCAACTGGCCTTCGCCAACCCGTACGAGCAGGGCATTTCGCCCCAACCGGGCATTCCGCCCCAACCGGGCAATCCGATCCTGCCGCCGCAGCCTGTTGTTCCGCCCCAACCGATCGATCCGTCGCAACAGCCTGAAGGCCTCCAGCCGGCCGATCCCACGGCGCAGTTCGTCGATCCGTCGCAGCTCCCCGAACCTTACCGGCCGCCGACCGATCCGTACGACACGACGAACCCGTACGACACGACGAACAACGGTGAGCCCCAGGTCGATTGGCCGCAGGACGTCGTGCCCGAAGAGGCGGCGGTCGACAGTTACGACGACGGCTACGACCCGCAGGCCTACGCGCAGTTCCAGGACGAGCTGTCGCCGTACGGCGACTGGGTCGATGACGGGACGTACGGCCGCATCTGGGTGCCCGAGGCGTCGCTCGTCGGCGTCGACTTCACTCCCTACTACACGGGCGGCCACTGGGTGCTGACCGAGTACGGCTGGACGTGGGTGTCCGACTGGAGCTGGGGCTGGGCGCCGTTTCACTACGGTCGCTGGATCCAGTGCCGGTACGGCTGGGGCTGGGTGCCCGGGCGGAACTGGGGCCCGGCCTGGGTCAGCTGGCGATCGGGCGGCGGCTGGGTCGGCTGGGCGGCGCTGCCCCCGCGCGGGGTGAGCGTGACCGCCACCTACGGACCGCGCACGCCGTGGCGATTCTCGCGCCTCGCGGATCTCGGCGCGCCGCGCCCGCGCTGCCTGCCGATGCAGGACATGCCAGGGATGTTCCACCGCACGACGCTGGTGGCGAACGACCGCGTCCTGACCCGCGGCTTCACGACGGTCCACATCAACGCGGGTCCGCGCTATGTCCCGAACGCGACGCCGCACCGGCTGATGGCGGTGGCGCCGCAGGCGTTCCCGCAACGCGCGATCCTTCCCCAGCGCGGCGCGAACATGGCCGATCGGCCGTGGATCCGCGCCGCGAACGGCGACGCCGCGGCCCCCGTCGGCGGCGCCAACTTCCGGGGCGGCGCAGGCATCGTGACAGGCCGGGCACCGGGCCACGGCGCGCCGGCGCGCGTCGCTTCACCGCCGCCGCACATCTACAATCCGCCGCGGACCTTCGCGTCGACGGTATCGCCGCACATGTTCACGTCGGCGGCCGCACCCGCGCAGCCGCACGGCTACGGCGCTTCGCCGATGTACGGTTCGCCGCGCGCCTACGGCGCGCCGATGAACGGCGCCCCTCACGCCTACAATCCGCCCGCGCGCGCGTACGGCGCGCCGGCTGCCAACAACGTCCCGCGCGTCTACAGCCCGCCGCCGCGCCCGTTCGCGCAGCCGCCGGCCGCGCGGCCGCCCGTGCAGTCGTTCCACCCGACGTACACGCCCCCGCCCGCGCACTTCTCGCCTCCGCACAATTTCGCCGCGCCCAGCTCGGGAAGCTTCGGGCACTTCGGTGGCGGGGGCGGGGGCGGAGCGCACTTCGGCGGCGGCCACCACCGCTAATCGATCGATCGGCGGTCGTCGCACGTACTGGTTCGTGGGTGATTTCCACCTACCATCTCCGGCTGGAAAATTCCTTCGACGGCGGCAAAAAATTGGTCGCCTTCGTGCACGGGACGCACGGAAAAACAGGGCGATCATGATATTTTAGCCGTCGATGCGGTGCGTGCGTCGTTACGGGGTGCTGTGGATCGTTTGCTTGGGTCTGACGCCCCGCCTCGCGCTGGCCGATCCGGCGACCGCGCGCGCCCACTTCGAGCGCGGGCGCGCCTACTTCGAAGTCGACGAATACCGGAAGGCGATCGGCGAATTCAAGGAAGCGCACATCGAGAAGCCCGACCCGGCGTTTCTCTACAACATCGCCGAGTGCCATCGACACCTCGGCGAGCTGGCGGAGGCGTTGCAGTTCTACCGGCGCTTCCTGGCGACGGCACCCGCCGACGACAAGACGCGCCCGATCGTCGAGCAACGGGTCGCCGATCTGAAGACGGTCGGCGACGAATCGAAGCCGGCTGCCACCGACGTGCCGATTGACGCGCCGGCCAGCGGGACCGACAACCTCGCGCTCGCGGCCCCGACGCCGCTCGAGCAACCGGGGGCGGCGCTGGTCGGAACCGCGCCGCCGCGGCCGGCGGCGCCGGCGTTTTACACGCGGCCCTGGTTCCTGATCACCGTCGGCGCGGTCGCCGTGGCGAGCGCGGTCGCAATCTGGGCGCTGGCGCGCACGTCGGAGCCGCCGGGTACGACGCTGGGCAATCAGAGCGCCTTCTGACGATGCGACGACCGGTGGGGCGTGTCGGGCTTCTGGTGGCAGCTGCGTCGTTCGCAGTCTCGTGCGACCAGCCCGATTCGGTCGTGATCGTCAAGGTTGACACCGACCCGGGCGTCGCCGACGTGATTCAGCTGCGGGCCTATATTTCGAACGGGTTCGCCGGCGTGACGCGGCTCTTTCCGGAGGGGGGGGTAGCGCCAGGTCCGATCGCAATGCCGACGTCGTTCTCGCTGACGGTGCCGCGCGAGCGCACCGGCGCGTTCGACGTCGCGCTCGACGGCATGGGCACCTCGGGCGGCACCGTCGCGTCCGGCGGCGGCTCGGTCGACCTGCGCCCCGGCGGAACGGTGACGCTTCAGATCAGCTTGCACGCCGGGCCGGGGCTGTGCGGCAACGGCGTCATCGACAACGGCGAGACGTGCGACAACGGCGAACGTTACACGACGATCGCGTGCGACTACATGTGCCAGCACGGCTCGAGCGGGCGCGGCGGCACAGGCGGTACCGCAGCGGCGGGCACCGGAGGTGCGGGTGCGATGGGCGGAACCGGCGGCGTGGGCGGTACGGGCGGCCCGGGCGGCTCCGGCGGCACGGGTGCTACCGGCGGCGCCGGTGGAACTGGCGGCAGAGGCGGCTTCGGCGGTACCGGCGGCAGGGGCGGCTTTGGCGCCGGAGGCCGGGGCGGCTTCGGCGGTACGGGCGGCAGCACCGGCGGCAGAGGCGGCACCGGAGGCACGGCTGGAACCGGCGGCGTCGCCGGAACCGGAGGCGTTGCCGGAACCGGCGGCGTCGCCGGTGGCACGGCCGGGAGCGGCGGCGGCGCGGGGACGGGCGGGCAGTGCACGATCGAGCTGCTGACGAGCGGCGGCTTCGACGGCAGCAACGCCGTCTGGACGCAAGTGACCGACCTGCGTCCGCTCATCTACAACTACGACTCGCAGGTCCTTCCCAGCATCGTGCCCGTGCCGCAGACCGCGCCGCGCCTCGCCTGGCTCGGATATGACGCCGTCAGCTCGGAACCCGCGCTGCGACAGACGTTTCAGGTGCCGGCCAACGCGGTGCTGCTGACCATCTCGGGCTACTACCAGATCCAGACCGACGAATCGCCTTGTCCGTGCGACTTCGTTTACGTCGAGCTCGAGCGCACGACCGCCGACGGCGGCGTCGCCACCAGTCTGCTCGAGATGTGGGGGAACGAAGACGCCAACACCGACTGGACTTCGTTCACGGGGTTCGCCAACGCCACGGGGGTCGCCGGCCAGAATGTGACGCTGCAGCTGCGCGCGAAGATGGACGACGGCGTGAACACCAGCTTCTTCTTCGATTCGCTCTCGGTCGTCGCGAACGTCTGCCCGTGACCGCGCCGGCGGCCCGCCGCCCGGTCACTTCGGAATCGGTGGCCCGAACGCCAGCGCCTTGTTGAGCGCCTCGATGAGCCGCATCACCTCGTAGCCGCGGAAGTGGTGATGCACGTCCGTCCCGTCGTCGGAATAGAGCGTCAGCCGGACGTTGTCGCGGCGCGCCTCCTTCGGATCGAGGACATGCACCTCGAACTTCCTGTTCCCGACGATCAGCGTGTAGTCGTCGTCCTTGGCCATGCGCGGCAGTGTCTCATCGCCCGCCGGTTGACACCACGCCCCCGGCGCGCTAGCAAAGATCGGACGGGCGTTTAACTCAGCGGAAGAGTGCCACCTTCACACGGTGGAAGCCGAAGGTTCAATCCCTTCAACGCCCACAAGAAGTCCCGAACGTACCTGCCGTTCCTGATGGCGTGGGGTCAGAGGCAGCGGCCGCTGACCGAGCTGGTGCCGCCGTCGGCGCAGACGCAGACGCCGGCGTCCGTGCAGTGCCCGTGGATCGACGACAGCGCCGGGTTGTCGTTGCACGTCTGATCGGCGCCGAACGTGCAGACGGACGCAGGCCCATCGGTGGCGGGGCTCGCGTCTGCGCCGCTATCCGGGCAGGTTGGCCCCTGCATGCAGCCGTCGTTGAAGTCCCTCTGCGCAAAGGTTCCGTTCAAGCAGCTCCAGAAGGCGACGCAGCAACCGTGACAGGTGCAGACCGCGGTGAACTGGCAGGTGAATGTGCCAGCGCACGGGACCATCCCGTGCGGTGATGCGGGACAGCTCGTGATCGGCTCGCCGCCGTCCTCTGACCCGGCGGTCCCACCGCTCCCGGCGATGCCGCCCGACCCCGACATCCCGCTACTCCCGGCAGCGCCGCCGGCGATGCCGCCCGACCCGGATGTCCCGCCGCGCGCAGCGGCGCCGCCACCGGCGCCACCTTTCCCGTTCGACGCGCTCTTGCCGCCGCAGGCCACGCCGGTAAGCACGCCGGCAATGACGATCAAACGAAGTAAGCAAACGAATCTAAGCACGCATCGATCTTACACGCCCGCGCGCCGGCGGCGAATCGCCGCCGCCAGGACGAACGTGGCCAGAATGGGCGCGAGCATCGCGGTGACCAGCAGCGTGCGAGCGGCGGCGCCGGGCTCGCGGGGCAGGTTCCAGCAGATCCCCTCGATGAAGGTGACGACGGCGTCGGCCGCAACGGCGGCGACCACGGCACGGGCCAGCCCCGGCCGCCAGCGGCGGTGAAGGGTGAACAGAGCACCGGCGATCACCGCGTCGAACGCCACCCAGCCCCACTTGACCGCGCCCGCGGGAAACCAGCGCGCGCCGTCGGCCGACGCCAGCAGCAGCGTCCAGGGCACCAGCAAAACGGCGAGCAGGCTGACCAGCAGCCGCGGCCCACGCGCCAGCGTGGCCAGCCCGAAGCGGAGCAGACCGCGGTGCGCGAAGGCGGCCAGAACGTCGATGATCGCGCGCGGGGCCGTCGTCCCTTCGGGGAAGGACAGGTACGCCGCGTCCCACCGCGACGGCCGGAGCTTGGCCTTGAATGCGTGCAGGCCGGCGAAGTCGAACAGCCCGCTCCCGGCGCGGCGGGCCAGGCGGAGCGGCGGCGGCACCCGCCCGGCCAGCGGCGCCAGACCCAGAGTCACCAGCGAGCAGCCGCTGGCCAGCGCCTCGCGCATCGCGTGGTCGACCAGCGCCTCACTGGTCCCGTTCGGCGCGCCCGGCGCGCGCAGCAGGTTCTGCAGCAGCCAGCCGTTGCGGCCGTAGATCGGCGCGACCGCCAGGATGCCGACCGGCGCGCCTGCGTGCTCGGCGACGAACAGGCGGCGATCCGGCAGCAGCGCCAGCGGATCGACGCGCGCCAGGAAACCGAGGGGCGCCAGCTCGCGGGCCTTCTGCCAGCGCGCGACCACGTTCGCCATCGCGGTATGCATTGGCGCCGCCGCCTCTTCGCGCGCCGGCGCTTCGATCTCGATGGCGCGCACGTGTACGCCCTTGGCGCGCGCGCGCCGCAGCTGCTCGCGCAGGCTCGGGCTTTCGCGGAGCGCGGCGTTCCAGAGCTCCGGTTCCCACACCGGCTGCTCGCCCACCAGCAGCGCCCGCAGCGGCACCCGGCTGGTGAACCGGTCCTCGGTCGCGAAGAAGCAGGCGCGCCGTCCGGCCGCGCGCGCGGCCGCGCAAAACGCCGCCGCCACCGATTCGAAGCGCGCCTCGGCCGCCAGCGGCGCGCCCGCCGCCACCCAGGCGCGGCCCGTGTCGACGTAGGCGACGCACGCGTCGGCGTCGACGAAGAAGAAGCGATACCCGGGCTCCAGCACCTGGAACGACGTCGCGTTCCAGCCGAAACGCCGCACCAGCGCCAGCACCCGCGCGCGCTCATCGTGCTCAGATACATGGGTACCCATACGTTTTGGACCCCATCTAGCACTGCCTTCCGTTCCCGGCAATCAGGGGACGGGGCCGCGATCTCAGCGATCGGCGGCTGTCCAGGAGGGCGCCGGCCCGACGATGGTCTCGAGCGGAACGCCCCGGCGGATGGCGCGGCGGAGCTGCGCGGTCCGCCAGATCGTGTAGAGCACCGGAACCACCTCCAGGGTCAGGAACGCGCTGGTCACCAGGCCGCCGAGCATCGGCGCGGCAATGTGCCGCATGATCTCGGAGCCGGCGCCGTCCGCCCAGAGCAGCGGCAGCAGATTCGCGGCCATCGTGGTCACCGTCATCACCTTTGGCCGCAGGCGTTCGATCGTCCCTTCGGCGTGAGCGGCCACGATGTCGTCGCGGCTCCGGATCCGCCCCTCGCGCAGCCGCCGATGAAACGCGGCGTCGATGTAGACCACCATGACCACCGCGGTCTGCATCGCCAGCCCCACGACCAGCAGCAGGCCCGCCCAGACAGGCGCCGACAGGGGATAGCCGAGCAGATACAGGATCCAGACGCTGCCGACCAGCGCGAACGGAACGGCCGCGAGGACGATCAGCGACTCGCTCACGCTGCGCAGCAGGAGGCAGAGCAGGATCAGCATCGACACGCCGATGGCGGGCACGATCCAGCGGAGGCGGCGCTCGCCGGTCGACAGCAGCTGACTCTGCCCCGTCCACTCGATGCGTTCGCCGGCGGACAGCGACAGCGGTCCGGCCGCCTGCGCCTGCCCCAGCGCGCGCCTGGCCTGCTCGACCCAGTGGCCCGGATCCATTCCCTCTTGCAGGTCGACGCTGACGTACGACACCAGCTCGCCGCGCTCGCTGCGCAGCACGCTGGGGCGAATGACGGAGCGCAGGTGCCCGAGCAGCGCGAGCGGAATCGGCTGGGTCGCGTCGCCGCGCGCGCCGCGCACGGTGACGTCGCGGATCTGATCCGCCAGGCCGCGCAGGGCGAAATCGGGCACGACGCGGATGCGCATGCGACGGCCGTCGCGCTCCAGCGTGCCGATCTGACCTCCGCTCGCGATCAGATCCGCGGTGCCGCGCACCGCCGCCGCGTCCAGCCCGTGGCGCGCGACCGCCTCGCCGTCGACCTCGAACTCCAGCACCGGTTCGCCCCCCAGCGATTCGAGCGCGGCGCTGCGCGTGCCGGGAAGGCGCGCCGCCAGGGCGTGCAGCGCCGCGCCGATCGTCTGGTGCCGCGCCGGATCGGCCGCGACGATCCGGATCCCGACCGGCGTGCGGATGCCGGTCGACATCATGTCCATGCGCGCGCGAGCGGGCGCCGTCCAGGTGCTGCTCCAGCCGGGACGGCGCGCCGCCGCGTCCATCAGCTCGACGAGCTCGGCGGTCGAAGCCGGCGATTCCTCCGGCCAGATCCACCCCAGGGCCCGACGGAGAAAGCCGGGGGCCCAGTCGCTGTACCAGCGCTTGTGAAATCGGTTCGGCCACTGGTCCCGCGGCCGCAGCCGGATCGTCGTCTCCACCATCGACAGCGGCGCCGGGTCGGTGGCGGTGTCAGCGCGGCCCACCTTGCCGAAGACGCTGGCGACCTCCTTGAATTGGGCGATGGCGTGGTCCTGGTGCTGCAGCTCGACCACCGCGTCGTCCGCCGACACGCCGGCGAGCGTGGTCGGCATGAACAGCAGATCGCCCTCCGAGATGCGGGGCAGGAATTCGCGCCCCAGGCGCGGCAGCAGCGGCAGGCACGACGCGACCGCGATCGCCGCGGTCACCAGCGTCAGGATCGGCCGCGCCAGCACCAGCTCGACGAAGGGGCGATACCAGCGCACCAGCCACGACGTCAGCGGGTTGTCGACCTCGCGCCGCACCCGCCCCGCGAGCAGCCTGCTGCGCAGCGCGGGACCGACGGTGATCGTCGCGATCGCCGCCGCGACGACCACCAGCGTCTTCGTCAGCACCAGCGGCCGCAACAGGCGGCCCGTCTCGCCCGGAAATGCCAGCACTGGCAAGAACGACAGCGCCGTGATCAAAAGCGAGGTCAGGATCGCGGGCGCGAACGCCCCGGATGCAGCCATGATGGCGGCGCGCCGGCCCGCCGCGGGCGTCGCCGGGTCGACCGTCTCCAGTCGCCGGTGACAGGCCTCGAGCGCCACCACCTCGGCGTCGATCGCCAGCCCCAGCGCGATGCCGATCCCGCCCAGGCTGACGATGGTGGCGGGCACGCCCAGCCCCCACATCGCCGCGAACGTCGCCAGCACGACCAGCGCCAGGACCACCGTCGGCACCAGCGTGCTGCGCAGGTGAAGGAGGAACACCAGGATCACCAGCGCCACCATGGCGATCTCCTCGCCCAGCGCGCGCAACAGCGTGCGGTTGACGCCGGCGGCGAGGTCCAGCCGGTTGTAGACGGTCACCAGCTTCACGCCGGGCGCCATGCGGCCTTGTTCGCGCTCCAGCTCTTGTCGGACGCGGCCGACCAGCTGGGTCAGGTCGGCGTTCCGCGCCGCGATCACGATGCCGCCCACCGCGGCCTGCGATCCGTCCAGATCGGCGTACCCGCTCGGCATGCCGTCGATGGTGCGGACGTGCGCGACGTCGCCGAGGTGGCGCGCGGCGGAGCCGGGTGGCCCGGCGATCTCGGTCGCGGTCAGCGCCGCCGCGTCGGCGGACGGGCGCGCGGCGATCGTCTGTCGCAGCGCCGCCACGACGTCCGTGAAGGCCAGCGCGCCCGCGTCGAGCGCTGCCGCGTGGACCTCGACCACGGTCTCCGGCACGGCGCCGCCGATGGTCGCCACCTCGACCACGCCCGGGATCCCGAGCAGCGCGGGACGGAGCACGTCGTCCTGCAGGCGGCGCAGCCCGCGCTGGGGCAGCCGGTGCCGCGGATCGACGATCGCGTACTGGAACACCCAGCCGGTGCTGGAGGCGTCCGGGCCGACCGTGACCGTCGCGGTCGCCGGAAGCGCGCCGCGGATGGCCGCGATC
>DATFXS010000955.1:0-9337 GCA_035315605.1 Polyangia bacterium | reverse complement strand
CATCGCGGCGGCCACGCCCGGATAGTCGAGGCGCGCGCGCGAATGAATCACCGCCGTGAAGAATTCGCTGGCGACGGGGTGCGCCTGCCGGTCGAGATCGATGCGGGCGACCATCGCCAGCCGATCCTCCTCCGGCACCAGCGAGCAGATGTGCGCCGACAGCGGTTCGGGCAGCATCGGGATGGCGCGGTTGGGCAGGTAGATGCTGCAGCCGCGCCGGAGGGCCTCCGCGTCGATCGGCGATCCCTCGCGCACGTAGTGAGAGACGTCGGCGACGGCGACCCACAGCCGCGTCCCGCCGTGCGGCAGCGATTCGATCGCCACCGCGTCGTCGAAATCGCGCGCGGTCTCGGGATCGATCGTCGTGAACGGAACGTCGCGCAGGTCGGTGCGATCGACGCGATCGGCGTCGCGCACCTCGCGCGGCACGCCGTCGGCGATGCGCGCGACCTCCGCGGGGAAGGCCTCCTCGACGTCGGCGCAGGCCAGCACCTTCTCGACCTCGGTGCGCGGGTCGTCGGGATCGCCCAGGACTTTGAGGACGGCGGCCTCGATCGGGCCGTCCGGGACGTCGGGATAGCGGGTGATCTCGGCGACGACGGCGATGCCGTCGCGCGCGTTCGGGATCGGCCCGCGCAGCGTCACGGGGCCGGCGATGCGCGGATCGTCCGGCTGCAGCACCTGCTCCTTGCCGCGCCGGGCGAGCTGGCCGGTGATCTTCGCGCGCCCGCGCGCCAGCACGCGCAGCACGCGCCCCTCGACGCCGCGGACGCCGGGCCAGGCCTCGATCTCCACGGTGTCGGCGTCCATGGCCGCGCCGCGGTTGCGCGCCGAGACGTGGACGTCTTCGGACTTGTCGTCCGGGACGACGAAACCGTACCCGGCTGGATGAATCTTGATGCGACCAGAAAGTTTACGTGTGGCCAGGCCCGTGAAACCGGACCCGCCGTTGGTGGTGTCATTGACTGTCAATTGAATTTCCTACTTGGGCGCCGGCGCGCCGGCTGGCACGCGTAACGCGTACAGCCTGCGGTCGTCGGAGCCCACGAAGATGGTGCCGTCCGCCGCCAGCGTCGGCGAGCTGTCGACGTCACCGCCGAGCTCGACCGACCAGCGCAGATGGCCGTCAGGCTCGAGACAATAGAGGCGGTCATCCTGCGAGCCGAACAGGATGGCGCCGCGCGCGTCGACGAGCGCCGACGACACGATGCGATCACCGGCGCGAAACGTCCACGCCAGCGTGCCGTCGAGCTTGACGGCATACATTTGAGAATCGAAAGAACCGACATAGACGACGCCGTTGCCCACCGCCGCCGACGCGCGCACGTCCGCGCCGGTCGTGAAGGCCCACAGCATCTTCCCGTCCGGCGACAGCGCGTAAAGCTTGTCGTCGTCGGACCCGACGTAGATCGTTCCGTCGTCGCCGATCGCCGGCGCCGCCTCGACATCGGCGCCGGCCCGGAAGTCCCAGCGCTTCTGCCCGGTCGGCGTGATGGCGTAGACCAGATCGTCCTGGCTGCCCGCCACCACCGTTCCATCCAGCATCACGGCGGGCGCCGACGAAACGTGGCCCCCGGTGACGAAATGCCAGCGCAAGGTGCCGTCCGGGTTGATGGCGTAGATGCCGTCCCCGCCCGTGTAGATGACGCCGTCGGGTCCGACCGTCGGCCCGGCGTCGACGTCGCAGCGGCTGGCCTCCGGGCCGATCCCGACCCGCTGGGGGCAGGAGCCCATCTGGACGGTCCACCGCGGCTTGGGCGGGTTTCCGCTCACCGCGTAAAGGTGGTCGTCGTCGGAGCCGATGTAGATGGTCCCGTCGTGTCCGATGGCGGGCGAGCTGAAGATGATGTCCCCCGTCGCGTACGCCCACCTGAGCGATCCGTCGCGCCCGACGGCGTACAGCTTGCTGTCCTGCGATCCGACCAGGACCGCGCCGTCGGCCGCCAGCGCCGGCGACGACACGATCGGCCCGCCAGTCGCGAACGTCCACCAGACCGCGGGCTTGGTCGGCGGCAGCAGAAACGGCGAGCGGCCACGGTGGGTGGGACCGAAGCGGAACATCGCCTGCGCCGGCTCGAGCGCGTACTGGGGCAGCGGAACCTGCGGACCGGTCAGCCCTTGCGCCATCACGGACGGGCGCGTGGCGTCGCCCGGCCAGACGCACCGGCCGGCGTCGCACAGGCGATTGAGCTTGCAGTCCTTGTCAGCCGCGCACGGGGTCGGCTCGACGTGGGCGCAACCGAATCCGGCAAGGGCGGCGCTGGACAGAGCGAGGGCAGCCACCAGCGTGACGCGGAGACCAGCCTGTTTGGGACAGGTCACGGGGAACCGGGAACGAGCTGCGCGCGAACGGCGCGGGCCGGGCGAAACGCACCCGGCGACGGACATGGAATTCGGATGGCGCAAGGTTAAGGCAAATTGGAAAAGCTGCAAGATCGTCTGATACGGTCGATGGCCGTGCGTGGTCCGGGCGCCTTCGTGCTTGCCTGCGCCCTGCTGGCGACCGGCCCCGCCTGCCACCGTCGCACCGCGCAACAGACGCCGCCCCAGGCGGCGGCCCCCAAGCCCCCCGCGTCCGCGCCGGCCGCGCCGCCGCCTGCGCCGAAAGCCGGGCGGGCCGCGATCAAGCACGTCGTCATCATCAGTGAGGATGGGCTGCGCCCCGACGCGCTGATGGGCGTCCGCCCGCCGGTTCACGAGGCGATCCTGAAGCGCGCGGCTTACTCGCTGCGCGCGCGCACGATCCGGCGCGCGTCGACGCTGCCGTCGCACGCCGCGATGCTGTCGGGCTTCGACGTCAAGGAGCACGGCCTCTTCTGGAACTCGTGGCACCCGGATCGCGGCTACATCCACGTTCCAACCGTGTTCGACGCGGCCGAGAAGAACGGCGGCAAGGCGGCGGCGTTCGTCGGCAAGCAGAAGCTGGAGCACATCGCGCATCCGGGTTCGGTCGACGTGTTCTCGCGGCCCGGCTATTTCTGCAAGAAGGTGGTCGAGGAGGCGACGCGCTACTTCGTCGCCGAGCGCCCCGCCGTCGAGTTCATCCACTTCTCCGACCCCGACGATCTCGGTCATTCGGACGGATGGATGTCGAACCAGCAGCTCGACGCCATTCGGCAGACCGATCGCTGCCTGGCGACGCTGCTCGACGCCGTGACCGCCGCGGGGCTGGACCGGGAGACGCTGTTCATCATCTCGGCCGATCACGGCGGCCACGGTCACAACCATGACGGCAAGATCAAGGAAGACCGCCTGATCCCCTGGATCGCCTGGGGCCCGGGCATCCGCGCCGGCCACGAGATCGAAAGCGACATCAGCACGACCGACACCGCCGCGACCGCGCTGTGGGTGCTCGGCTATCCGGCGCCGGCGGGCGCCATCGGAAAACCGGTCCTCGAGGCGTTCGAACCGGATCCGGCCTCGGCCCGTTGAACGCCGCCCACCTTCCCCACGCGCGCACACGCGTCAGGTTTACGACTTAGTCGCGCGCCGAAATTGGTCTTGCGGCTCACCATTTGCCGCTGTGAATCAGAGCGGAATTTTCATATCATCGGGAATCGGGGTCTGAGTGGTGACTGACGCGCCTGCAGCGAACCCGATGGTCGGCGAGTTGTTGGAGGGCCGATACCGCATCGTCCGCGAGATCGCGGCGGGCGGCATGAGCACGGTCTACGAGGCGATCCACGTCAAGATCGGGCGCACGGTCGCGATCAAAGTTTTGCATCGCGACATGGCGGGCGATCAGGAAGTGGTGGCGCGCTTTCTCAACGAGGCGCGCGCCGTCGGGACGTTCGGCCATCCGAACATCGTCGCCTCGACTGATTTCGGCGAGCTTTCCGGCCACATTCCGTACCTCGTGCTCGAGTACCTTGAGGGAAGGACGCTGAGCAACGAGATCGCGACCGACGGACCGCTGCCCGTGCGCCGCGTCGGCCGCATCGCGATGCAGATCGCGTCCGCGCTGGACGCGGCCCACACGCGCGGCGTCGTCCACCGCGATCTGACCTCGGCGAACATCTTCCTCACCAAGAGCGAAGGCAATCCCGATCATGTGAAGGTGCTGGACTTCGGCATCTCGAAGTTCCTCACCGCCAACGAGACCAGCCCGAAGACGCGCCGCGGTCTCACCATGGGAACGCCGGAGTTCATGGCGCCCGAGCAGATCTCCGAGCCGACCGACGTCGACGGACGCGTCGATGTCTACGCGCTCGGCGTCATCATGTACCACATGCTGGCGGGGCATCCGCCCTTCCACGATTTGCCGCTGCAGGGACTGCTCACGCAGATCGTCGTCGAGCCGGCGCCGCCGATCGAACGGGGCGGCATCCCGGACGGGATGCGCGCCATCGTCATGCGCGCGCTGGCCAAGGATCCCGCCGAGCGGTTCGCGACGATGCGCGAGATGGGCGCCGCGCTGGCCCGTGTGAACTCGCTGGTCTTCCCGATCACCGACGGTCCCGACTTCATCGAGACGCCCGGGCCGGGCAACGTCCCGAGCGGACCGATTCCTTCCATCGTGACGGGCTCGGGCGCGTCGCAGCGATCGGGCGGCGTGCCCCGCATGCCCGCCCGGCCCGGGCAGGACGAGACGGTCGCGGTGCGCAAGGGGATCCGACCTTCGGTGCTCGCCATCCTGGTCGCGCTGCTGGCGCTCAACGGCGTGCTCCTCGCGCTGCGCCTGCGTCGGAGCGAGCCGGCGCCGCGAAGCGAATCGCCCCCGCCGGTCGCAGCCGTGGTGCCGCCGCCGGCGCCGCCGGAACCGCCATCCACCAGCCCGCCTGAGCCCGCGCCCGTCGACGTGCAGATCGACTCGCCCGCGCCGAACGCGCGCGTGACCATTCGCGGGAAGACCAGGGCGCTGCCCTTGAAGACAACCGCCAGGCCGGGCTCGCTGCCGGAGGTCGTGGAGATCACCGCGCCCAAACGAGAGGGCAAGCGCTTCTGGATCACGCTCGATCACCCGATCACGATGTCGACACACCTGGCGCACGGACACGGCATCGTCGACGCCACCAAGCAGGAGACCGCGCTCGCGCTTGGGCAGGCGGTCGTCGAAGAAAAGTCGCCCGAGACCGATCACCCCGACCACCGGCATCCGTCCGCGGCGCCCCACGCCGCCAGCCACGTCGCGAGCGCATCGCCGGCGGCGCCCGCGGCGAAGTCGGCCGCGACGGCGCCGGAGCATGCGCCCCCGCCCGAGCAGCCGGCCGAGCCGAAGGCAGCCGCGCCGCCGCCGCCGCCTCCCAAGCCCGAGCCCACGACGCCCAAGCCGGAAGCGGTCGCGGCCGCGCCGAAGGCGCCCGCCGCGGCGAGCCCCGCGCCGACCGGCCTCGATCCGGCGAAGACGCAGGCGACGGTCCGCAGCCATCTGAGCGAGATCCAGCGCTGCTACGAACGCGGGCGGATGGACTATCCCGAGCTGAAAGGACGGGTGACCATGCGGATCGCGGTCGCGGCGACGGGCAGCGTCACCTCGGCGACCGTCGAGAGCTCGTCGCTCGCCAACAGCGCCGTCGAGAGTTGCATCTCGTCGGCCATCGCCGGCTGGAAGTTTCCGCAGCCCGCGGGCGGACCGGCAATAATTTCTTATCCGTTCAATCTCCGTTAGGCTCGTTTCTGGTGACGACCCGAGCCCCCCGGATCCTGGCGCTGGCGGTAGGTGTCTTCTTCGGTGCGGGGGCGAACGCGCAGACCGCGCCGCCCGCGGCCGGCGCTCCGCCGTCGCCGCCGCCGCCGCCCGGGCCCGCCGCCGGGTCAGAGGCGGCGCCGCCTCCCAACGTGCAGAAGTTCGAGGGGACTGACGTCAGCATTTCTCCGCCCGCGCCCGCACCCGTCGCGGCGCCGGCCGGCACCACCGCCCCGGCGGGCGAACCGTCGAAGGGCGACCACGTCGCCGTGCCGCTGACGATGGACGAGATCCCGGTCTCGACGGCCAACAACCGCGTCACCTGGAACCTCTTCGGCGACCCGATGTTCGTCGCTCAATCGACAGACTGGAAGCGGCCGGCCTTCGTGCTGAACCCGCTCGACTTCCTGGTGACCGGCCGGGCCGGGGAGTTCATGGCGCTCGCGGAGTTCGCCGTGGAGCTCCAGGAGGGCGCCGTCAACATCGACCTCGAACGGATGTTCGTCGGTTGGCACACCGAGCGCTATCAGATCGACGCCGGCCGCACGCACGCCGAGCTCGGCTACTGGAACAACGCCTTCCACCACGGCCGCTGGCTGCAGATGACGGTGGAGCGGCCGCGCGCGGTCCGCTTCGAGGACGAGGGCGGCATCCTGCCGATCCACTGGGTCGGCGTCACCGGACACTGGCATCCGCTGCTCGGCGCGCAGAGCGTCGAGGTGATCGGCGCCGTCGGCAATGGACGCGGCAACATCGTCGACGACATCCACACCAACGACGACACGAACAGCTTCAAGGCGCTGCTCGGAAAAGTGGAGTTCAAGGGTTTCGGCGCGCGCGATCTCCGGATGGGCGTCTCCGGCAGCTTCGATCGTATCGCGCCCCTGCCGGCGATGGACGCGGCGGGCGGTCCGACGCGCCCCGCTCTGCCGGACGTAACGATCAACGAGCTGATCACGAACGCGTACGTCGCATACCGCGGTTCCGAGCTGACCATCATCAGCGAGGCGTTCGACATCCTTCACCACGCGTCGGGCACGAACTGGAACACCTTCGACATCTTCGCGCTCCTCGCCTACCGCTTCGACCTGCTGACGCCCTACGTCCTGCTCGAAACCCGCACTGGCGACGTGGCGACCGACCCGTTCTTCTTCCCCGATCCGACCCTCGCCGTCGGCCCGGAGGGGATCCTCCGCAAGTTCTTCGAGGTGACCACCGGCCTTCGGGTGGACATCAGCACCTGGAGCGCGCTGAAGTTCGAGTACCGCGCGACGGCGCCCAGCGGCGCCGACACGATCCACCGCGCCCTCGTCGACTGGTCGTTCGGCTTCTAGAGCTCCGCTCGCCTTTGGGTTGAGGGGGCCGCGGTCTGTGTGTGCCCCTCCGTGCTCAAACAGTCCTCGCGGGTCGGTTCCAGATCTGCTCGGCAAGCTCAATAGACCGCTGCGGAACTGCGCGCGGAGGGGCACACACAGCCCACGTCCTTCTCAACCCGACATCTCGCTACGCCTTGAACCGGGCAGCTTTCGGGCGGAGTGAAACGCCTTTGTCGAGACGCCGTGGATGTTGTGTTCCCGACGAAGAAGCGAATGGAGCGCGGGACCCTCTCGGGTCCTAGAAGAGATCGCGTGAGCGCAGCGCGGCTTCGCCGCGCGGAGCTCTTCGCGGGGGTCCTAGGACCCTTTGAGGGTCCTAGAAAAAGTTGATTGCGAAGTTGACGAGCGACCAGTTGGTCCAGGTCGCGTTGCCGGGGTTGTAGTTGTAGCGGGCGCCGGTCACCGTCGCCTGGATGTCGAACGACCAGTTCCATCCCTGAATCAGCTCGTACCCGATGCCGGCCATCGCGGCGCCGGCCCAGTCGGGCCGGAGGTCGTACACCTTGAGCTCGGCGATGCCGAAGCCCGCCTTCACGAACAGACGTTGGGTAGCGAAGATCTGCAGCGCGGCGAGGTTCGCCGTCTGCGAGATCGACCCGCCGTTCTGGTTGATGAGCGTACCCTCGACGTCCCACATCAGAATCAGCCCTGGATGCAGGCCGAAGCCGAGGTGGAACGTGTACCCCATCCCGCCGTGGCTCTCGGAATTTCCGTAGACGTCCTTCCAGCTCAGGCCGCCGAAGCCGATGCCGCCACCCAGCGTGAACGGCCGATCGGTCACCTGCCGCGGCGGCGGCGGCGGATAGCGATAGTAGTAGTTGGGCGGCGGGTAGCGCCCCGGAGGCGGACCGTACCCCTGCGGCGCGTACGTGGGCGGCGGAGCGTAGGCGGGCGGCGCACCATAGGTCGGGCCCGGCCCGTAGTAGGGCTGCGCGGGCTGGGCAGGCTGCGCCGGCCCCTGATATCCGGGGGGCGGCGCGTACGCGGGCGGGAACGCCTCAGCCGCAGGTGACGCACCGTCGGGGACGGCCGCGGACTGTTGCGCATGCGCCGCAGCAGTGTGAACCAGGAGAACAGTGGCGATTATCAAAAATTTCTTCGTCATTGGTGCCCTTGCGCGGCGAAAGGATGGCCGCCTTTTGGCGGGGAGCAAGAGGTGCAAAGGGGGCGCCAGGCTGACCGTGAGCCGCGCGACTACATGATGCCCCAAAAAGGTGGCGGCCCTAAAAACGACGGAGCGGCGGCTCGCCGGGCGACAGCGCGGGGGCGCCCGCAGGCGCGATGCGCCGCACCCGGGCCAGCCCCGCATCGGACGGCGACAGCTTCTTGATCAGGACCGGCACCCGGGTCCCGGATCGCAGCGTGCGCCGATGCGGTGGCTCGCGCCCCGACTGCGATCGCACCGTTGGATCCAGCCGACGGGACAGACGCCCCACCACCTCCACTGCGTCGCCGGGGAGGATCTGGATCTCCGACGCGCGCACGTGGCGGCTGTCGATGCGCAGGCGGGTGAGAAACGGATGTTCCAGCTCCAGCAGCGTCGTGCTGTGAAACTGCACACGCTCTTCGGGCGGAAACGGCTCGATCAGCATCCCACCCGCCACCTCGATCCAGATCGGCTCGTCGGTGCCGTCGTCGATCAGGAAGTCGAACGCCTGTTCGTGAAAGAAGCTCCGCCTCGGCCAGGTGCCGCCGCGAAACCGCGCCAGTGACCAGACCGCGGCCCGCCCGTCCAGCGCGGACGCGGCGGTGCGCTGCGCGATGACGATGCCGCGCACCGCGACCGATCGTCGATCGGGAATCGCGCGCAGGTCGGCGATCGTCACCAGGCGCCGGCGCGCGACCAGCCGGTGAAGGCGGCTGGCCAGGCGCACGGCGATCGGGCCCCAGGCGGTCGACAGCGCCGCCGCCGCCCCGGCCGCCGCGGCCGCGATGCCGAGATCGTTCGCGGCGACCGCGATCATGCCCCACGCCGCCAGGCCCGCCGCGGCGGACGACGTCGCGGCCGTCGCCATGCGAACGCCGCGGGGAAACGAGATCCAGCGCGCCAGCGCGCCGCCGGTCCGCACGAGCGCGGTCGATTCCTCGCCGTCGTCGTCCTTCGGCCGCCGCGAGAAGCGCTGGGTCAGGCGCGCCAGCGCCGTCTCGATGCGCGCGCCGACCCAGCTGCTCACGCCGCCGCGCGCGACGTCGTTCGCCACGGCGCGCGTGGTCGTCGTGCCGCGGTCCCAGTCGTCCGCGCTGCGGTCGTTCTTCGTCACAGTGAGGTCGCGCTCAGACATTTGCCGGACCAGCGCCGTATCTTCATTTTAATTCCGATCGGCCGGGGACGGCG
>DATFXS010000954.1:0-4818 GCA_035315605.1 Polyangia bacterium | reverse complement strand
CCCCGGACCGGGGTGACGCCGCCCTCCTCGTCGAA
The DNA here is from genome assembly GCA_035315605.1 of Polyangia bacterium. Classification (GTDB taxonomy): domain Bacteria; phylum Myxococcota_A; class Polyangia; order Fen-1088; family Fen-1088; genus JADGRB01. The sequence goes on along the minus strand of DATFXS010000954.1, from coordinate 4,783 downwards.
GTAGCCGGGCGTGACGCTGGGGCCCCGCACGCCGACTTCGCCGGTCTGGCCGCGGGCGAGCGCGACGCCGCCCTCGCCAAGGATCGCGATGTCCTCTGGCGAAACTTGGCCGACGGTTCCCGCCTTGCGGCCCTCGGGGCGGTTGGAGGCCATCAGCCCGGCCTCGCTGAGGCCGTAGCACTCGAGCACCGGCACGCCGAGGCGCTCCTCGGCCTCGCGCCGGACCCGCTCGGGAACGTGCGAGGCGCCGCAGAGTACGAAACGGACGCTGCCGTCGGCGACGGGCCCCTCGTCCCCCATCCCGTCGACGATCGCCTGCAGGAAGGTCGGATTGGTCGACAGCCAGGTAGGCCTGAGCTCAGGCGACCAGTCGGACAGCTTCTCGCGCCGGCCGGTGAGCGGGACGGCGACGCTGCCGCCCTGGATCAGCGGCACGAGCACCGTCTGCTTGAGCCCGGCGGCGTAATGCAGGGGCAGGGTGCAGGCGCTGCGGTCGTCCGGACCCAGGCCGAACCAGGCGGCCATCTTGTCGGCCATGGCCTGGAGGTTGCCGAAGGTGACCGGGATCAGCTTCTCGGCGCCGGTGGTGCCGGAGCTGCGCATCAGCAGCGCGATGTCCTTGCGGCCGCGACGCCGGGCGGGCGGATGGGCCGCCGCGAGCGCCGCTTCCAGCGCCGCGCGTTCCAGATCGCCGACCGCGCGCCGCAGATCGAAGCGGCGCTCGCCGATGGCGCGCGTGATCGCCGGCGCGTTCACGGCGCCGTCGGCCGGGTTCGGTCCCGCGGCGCCCGGGCCCGCCGCCCCTCCGTCCCGGCGCAGCACGCGGCGCGGAAGGTCGGACAGCAACACCTCGCCGCCGGCGCGCTTGTGCACCAGCGCCTCGAAGATGACGTTGCGCAGCTCGCGGATGTTGCCGGGCCACGGATACGCGCACAGCGCCCCGAGCGCAGCCGGCGTCGCGCCCTCGACCTTGTGCCGCCCCGCCGCCTCCGGCTCTTCCTTGTAGAAGCGTCGCGCGAAGTGGCTGACGAGAGCGGGAAGATCGGCGAGCCGCTCGCGCAGGGGCGGCATCCGGATCGACACGATGGCCAGGCGCTCGTACAGATCGGCGCCGAACGCGCCCGCCGCGCACAGCGGGACCAAGTCCCGGTTGGTCGCCGCGAGGATGCGAAAGTCGACCATGTGCGAAGTGTTCTCGCCGATCCGGCTGACGACCCGATCCTCGAGCACGCGGAGCAGCTTCACCTGGAACGGCAGCGGCGTGTCGTCGACCTCGTCCAGGAAGACGGTGCCACCCTCGGCCGCCGTCAGCTGGCCCTCGTATGCGCGCACCGACCCCGTGAAGGCGCCCTTCGCATAGCCGAACAGCTCGGCCTCGATCAGCTCGTTCGGGATCGCCGCGCAGTTGATCGGGATGAACGCGCGCGTGCGCCGCGACGACCATTCGTGCAGCAGCCGCGCCGCCACCTCCTTGCCGGTCCCGGTCTCGCCGGTCAGCAGCACCGGCATCGACGTGCGCGCCGCCTGGGCGACCTCACGCAAGACGGCGCGCGCGGCGTCGCTGGCGGCGACGAAGCGATCGGTCGCGGGCACGGGCGGCTCGGCCGACGCGAGCTCGGTCACCCGCTCGGCGAGCATCGCCGCCGCCTCCGGCCCGCGCGCGTCGATGACGTCGTAGGCGCCGCGGGCGACCGCCGTCTCGGCTTCATCGGACGAGACGGTGCCGGCCGCGAACCAGATCCAGGGCAGACCGTTCGGATGCCCGTCCGCGGACGGCGTCCGCGTCGCTGTGGCGAGCACCTCGGCAACGACGTCGCCACCGGCCGCGTCGACGACACGGACCCCGCGGGCGCGGAGCGACTCGACCAGCTTCGCGTCAGGCGGGCGCCCGGACCAGATGACCGAAGGCATCGGCGCAAAGAATAGGTCAACCCGCTGGCCGACCGTTAGTTCGGGGCCACCTTCGAGGGAGGGGCATCTTCGTTCCCGTTGGAGGGTGTGCCATGCTGTTCCTGCAACCGGTTGTGGTGAACGACGCCGCGCAGAGGCCCGTGGCGGCAGAGGTCAGGATGGCCGAGCGCCAGGCCGATCAGCCCGAATGGACGGGCCTGATGCTGGCGCAGGGCCCGACCGATCAGCGGAGCCCGTTCGGCGCGGGCGCGCCCGACAAGAACGACTTGAGGCCGCCGCCGACCTTCGTGCCGCCGAACCCGCCAGCGGACGAGCCGACGCCGGCGGACACCGGCAAAGGTCCGTTCACCGATCCGATGGACAAGAAGATCCCGCCGCCGCCGGCCCGGCCGGACGCGGGGCCGCCGCCGCCCACCGGCGAGCTCGTGATTCCCGCCGGGACGGTCGGCGCGCTGGCGCAGAACACCGGGACGACGACGCCCGGCGCGGCGCCGACCACGACGCCCACCGCGGCGCCCAGCATCACCATGCCCGGCGCGGCGCCGACCACGACGACACCCGGCGCGGCGCCGACCACGACGACACCCGGGGCGTTGCCGAGCACAACCACGCCGGGTCTCGGTGGCTCGTCCGGCACCACGACCACGCCGGGGATGGTGCCCGACACGACCGTGACAGGAACGGGCGGGACCTCAGGCACCACGGTCACGCCTGGCCAGGTCACGCCCTCGGGGACGACGCCGGGCACCACGACCTATCCCGGCGGCGTCTCCACGCCGGCGCAGCCGCAGTCGGGTGTGCCCGCGCCGGGGCAGTCGTTCCCGGGCCTCAACAGCTCGTCGACGTTTCCGGGAGCCAGCTCGGGCGCCAGCAACACGCGCTAGCGGCGCCCGGAAATTCGCATCGCGGTGACGCGCGGGCGCGATTTTCGTGATAGGCCTGCGGGCCGATGCGTAAGCGCCTGCTCCGCATACTGCCGTGGGTCGTCACGGTCGGGCTTCTCGCCATCGTCTTCAGCCGCATCTCGTTCCACGACGTCGTCGCCGGCGCCCGCAGCGCGGCGCCTTGGATGGTTCCGGTCATCCTCGCGTGCGTGGCCGCCGTCTACATCGCCGATTCGTTCGCGATCTGGAAGACCTTCGGCTGGTTCCTGACGCCGATTTCGTTCCCGGACGTGCTGCTGGTTCGGGGCGCGACCTACCTGCTGGCGGCCATCAACTACAACGTCGGCCAGGGCGCCATCGTCTACTTCATGCATCGCAACGCCGGCACGACGATCATGCGCGGCGTCGCGACGATCCTGCTCGTGCTCGGCACCAACGTGCTGGCGCTGCTGTTCCTGGCCACGGCCGGCCTGACGATCGCGCCCGTGGTTCCATTCGCCGTCAAGGTGCTGGTGGCGATCGCGTGGGGCGGTCTCGCCGTCTACGTGGTGCTGGTCGCGCTGCGGCCGCGCTGGCTCGACCGGCCGGCGTTCGAGGTGCTGCTGAACGCCGGCCTCGGCGGTCACCTGCGCGCGCTGGCGGTCCGCGTGCCGCACATCGCCTCGCTGGTCGTCTTCCAGTTCACCCTGCTGCACGCGTTCGGCGTCCAGGTTCCGCTGGTCGACGCGCTGGCGACGCTGCCGGTCGTCTTCCTGGTCGCGGTGCTGCCGATTTCGGTCCAGGGCCTCGGAACGACGCAGGCGACGATGGCCTTCTTCTTCGCGCGCTACGCGCCCGGCGCCGATCTGAAGGCGCAGATCGCGACGGTGGTCGCGGCGAGCATCGTCGGGCAAGCGATCGCTTCGGCGTTCCAGGCGGGGCTGGGCGTCCTCTGCTTGCGCAGCCGCGTCGGCCGGGCGCTGCGCGCGTCGACGAAGGAACCGGGACCGCCGGACCCCGGCGCTCCCCCGCCACCGGCGCCGGCGACCTGACGTCCGCGGGGCCCGCGCCCGTCAGCGCGCGACCGCGCAGCGGACGTGCGTCTCCGCCGTCTGTCCCACCTGGGTCTGCCAGCACTCTTCGATGGTGCCGTCGGGCGCGACCGCGAAGCCCGGCCCATCCACGTCGGCGTAGGGCCACCGGACGCTGATCTTCGCGTGCCTCGGTTGCAGACGCACGCCGCAGACCAATCGGCACCAGCACGCGAAGTACTCCGGCGACGGCGCGCGCGGACACGACGACATTTCGAGCGACATCACCGGCGCGAGCCAGTCCCGCAACACCGCATGGTCCACGTCGGCGAGCGGTGGCTCGGAGGCGGCCGCCGGATCCGCACCGACGACGACCGGCTCCGCGTCGGGCGACAGCACGCGCGGCACCACGCCCGCACATCGCGGCGTCTCTGATTCCGTCGCGCGCGCCGCGCAGGCGGCGAGCACCGCGCACCCGATCGCCAACCGCTTCAGCCGGGACATCGCTCACATGATACGCAGGGACCCGTCGCGGGCACCACGACGCCGCTGCCCACAACGTCGCACCGGCGCGCACCTCATTGCGTGGTTCGCAATTGTTTTCTTGATCGGGTGAATCGGCCGCACCTACCATCGTCGTGATGCGTCCTCGCGGGCGGTCGTCGGTTGGTGGTCGGCGGGCAGGGCTCCTCGCCCTCGCGGTGGCGTCGTTTTGCGTCGCGCTCGCGGCGTGCAAGTCGGGAGGTCGGGGCGGCGGCCAGTGCAAGCAGGGCGGCGACGACTGCGCCGCCTCCTCCGAGTGCTGCTCCCAGCTCTGCGCGGGCAACACCTGTCAGTGCGGATTCAACGGCGAACGTTGCACGGAGGCGGCAGGTTGCTGCTCCGGATTGACCTGCGTCAATGGAATGTGCGCGACCGGCTGCCGCGCGGACGGCGCGCTCTGCCAGCAAGACGGCGACTGCTGCTCGGGCGGCTGCG
>DATFXS010000953.1:0-10848 GCA_035315605.1 Polyangia bacterium | reverse complement strand
CGCCGGCCATCGCCGCCGCGCGCCGCAACTTCGAACGCAACCGGTTGGCGACGGACGACGATCGGTTCGTCGCGGGCGACGCGTTCGATTTCCTCGAGCGGGCCGGACGCGCGCGCGAGCGGTTCGATCTGGTGATCTCCGACCCGCCGAGCTTCGTGCCGAACCGGCGCGCCCTGCCGACCGGCCTGCGCGCCTACCGGCGCCTCCACCGGCTCTGCGCTGCGGTCACCGCGCCGGGCGGAACGCTGTGCGCGGCATCGTGCTCGAGCCACGTCGACCGCGAGGCGTTCCTGACCACGCTGCGCGAAGGGGCGCACGACGCCGGCCGCCAGGTCGAGCTGCGCGAGGTGTCGGGCGCGGGCCCGGACCACCCCGTTTTGTCACAATTTCCGGAGGGCGATTACCTGAAATTCGCCGTGGTTCATCTATGATCCGCGGGCGATGGCCGTAGCGACGCCCCCCGCGCCCTCCCCCGAAACCGCCCCCACCGCGTCGACGTCGGAGCTCGCCTCGCCCGCGTACAAGTGGACGATCGGCGGCGCTCTCGCGGCGCTGCAGTCGCTCGTCTACTTCGGCATCGGCCACCTCCACCTCCACCGCTCGACGGAGATCCTGCGGACGCGCCTGGACGACGCGATTCCGTTCTGGCCGTGGACGGCCTGGTGTTACCTGCCCTTTTATGCAGGCGTTTTCATCATCGCCGTCGCGGGCATCAAGCGAAAGGCGGTCTTCAAGGGCGCCGCCCAGGCCGTGCTGGTGGTGATGACGCTGGGCGCGCTGGGCCACGTCTTCATCGGCGCCGAGTACCCGCGCCCGGTGCTCTATCCACCCTTCGCGGACCTCTCGGCGGCGTTCCTGGCCGCGGTCCAGCATATCGACCCGCCCGGCAACGTCTTTCCGTCGCTGCACGTCGCGCACACGACGATGCTGGCGCTGATCCTGATCAAGGATCGCCCGCGCCTGGGCGGGGTCGCGCTGGCGATGGCGACCGCGCTGGCGCTGTCGACGCTGACGACCAAGCAGCACTTCCTGGCCGACGTCCTGTCCGGTTACGCGCTCGCCTTCTTCGGGCGCTGGTTCGCTCTGCGCAAGCTGCCGCGCGAGGCCTAGTTCTTCTTCGTCGGCGCTGCGAGATCGACCATTTGACCGGTGACGGTGATATCGACCTCGCCCTGGAGGTTCTCGCGGGCCAGCCAGTCGCCCACGGAACGCGTCGACCGCTCCAGATCGTCCTCCCTGATCAGGTTGATGTGAAAGGCGCCGCGCTTGTCGACGCACGAGACGCCGAAGCCCGTGGAGTCCGGTATGCCTCCCACCGGGACGCGCCGTCGGAACGGTTCGATCACTTCCTTTTTGTAATTGCCGTACCACGGGAACGGCGTCCCCTCGGCGCGGACGACCGCCGTCATGCTGGGTCCCGCGCAGCGCGGGTAGAGGTCGTAACCTTCGCGCGTCTGCTTGATGCTGGACAGAAACGCCGCGTACGCCTCGTCCTGCGCGCGAATGATCGCCGCCTTCCAGCTCTGCAGGTTTGCGCGCACGTCCGGCGCGTACACCGAATCGAGCGACGACCGTGTCGACTTCCAGTGCCAGCCGGGCCACCCGACGGCCGGTAGACGCAGCAGCGCGACCTCGCCCGATCGGACCTCGAACGGGAGCTGCACCTGGTGATCGTCGAGGCGCCAGCGGTGTGGGCAGTTGGTCCGGCCGAGCGCGCGCCCGTTTTCGTCGGTGTCCTCTTGCCAGCCCTTCGCCTCCGCGTAGCCGACCAGCTCGTAACGACCGGGCGGCATCGCGATCACCGTCACCATCAGCGACGGGTACCCCGAGTTCTCGATCCACCACGGCCGATCAGGGACGGCGCGCGCCATATCGATCGGGAGCAGCCCGCCGCGGCGCTCTTCCATGTCTTGCAGCTGGCCGCTCGGATCGCGAATCGTGAACGAACAGACGGCCGAGGAGTGAAAGATCGCGACCGCCTGATCGGTGGGCGCGGCGCGCGCGCGCACGGCGACGCGCGTCTCCTGATGCACGAAGTGCGCGCAGCCCGCGGCGCATACGAGCAGGACCGCGAGCAACCGGCGCCGCACCAGCGGATGATAACCGAGCCGCTTCACCACAGGTGGCCGAAGCGCACCTCGCCGGAGAAGCCGCCGAAGCCGCTGACCTTCGACCCAGTCCAGACACCGTCGGCGACGAGCGTCTTGCCCAGCTCGGCGCCGAACAGGAACGTGCCGGCGTGGACGGTGTATCCCAGCTCGGCGGAGACGAGCTTGCGGGTCGGGTCGCCGTCGGCGTCGCCGGCAACAACGAGGAGCGTGTCGAAGCGGGCCCCCAGCGTCACGCTCTGGTCTTCGTGATGCTGGTTCTCGTGACGGAGGACGGCGACACGCGCGTAGACGCTCGACTCCGAAAGGATCAGCCAGCTCGAGATCTCGACCCCCAGCTCGACGCGCTGGAGCGGGTACAGCGACAAATCGATGCCGGGGCCGCTCGGCAACCTCACCACGAACGACAGCCCGACGAAGTGGCGTCGGTCGGCCGCGACCGGCGGCGCTGGCCAACCTCGGCGGTCGTCATCGACGGCGGCGCGCGGAGACCGGCCGGGAGGCGGCGGGACCTCGTCGTCGACCGCGGGAGTTGGCAGGGAGGGGGTCGGCCCGCCGGCATCCTCGGGTGCGGCGTGTGCCGGGGCCGCGTGCACCAGGGCAGCGACCGCCAGGACGACGGCGAGATTGCCAAGGCGCGACATGGGGCCGGGAGACGCAACCGCGGTGCCAACCCGCCGGCTGCGGTCTCTGCATAGTTTCGACCAAAGCCCGGCGCTCGCTTCGCGCGCGGGCGTGGGCGAGCGATGAAAACCTGACAGCCCCGTCGCAGGGCTTACTTCTTGGCCGTCTTGGCCGCGGCGCGCGCCGCCGCGCTGATCGGCTCCTTGAACCCGATTTTCTCGTAGGGGATTCCCTTGTCGGCGATCTGCGGCTCGATCGCGGCCGCCTTGCCGACGATGACGATCAGCATCGTGTCGGGGTGCAGCAGCGCGGCCGCCGCGGCCCGCGCCCCCGCCTCGTCGACGGCCGCCAGCCGGACGGGCAGCTCGCGCACGTAACCGGCGCCCAGACCGTGCAGCTCGGCGGCGACCAGCGCCTGCGCGACGCCCGCCGCGGCCTGCAGCTTGAAGGGATAGCTGCCGGCGTAGAAACCCTTCGCCTTGTCCAGCTCCGTCGCCGTCGGCCCCTCGGCGGCCATCCGCCGGATCTCGTTCACCGACGCCTGCAGCGCCTCCCAGGTGCTCTCGCTCTTGGTCGACCCGGCGACGCGGAACGAGCCCTCGTACAACGTCGAGCCGAAGGACGACCCGATGCCATACGTCAGTCCGCGCTTGGCGCGCACCTCGATCATGAGGCGGGACGAGAAGTCGGAGCCGCCCAGCACGTAATTCATCAGCGTCGCGGCGTACCAACGCGGATCGGCGTGCCGGATCCCCTGGTGCCCCAGCACGATCGTCGCCTGCGTCGAGTCCGGACGGTCGACGAGGAGGATGCGCGACGCGGTCACCTTCGGGGCCGGCCACTCGGGGCGGGCGGGGGTCGCCGCGCGCGCCCAGCTCCCGAACGCCTTCTCGATGGCGGGGCGGATCCGGGCCGCGTCGACGTCGCCGGCCACCGCGAGGATGGCGCGGTTCGGACGGTAGAACGTCTTCCAGAACGTCTCGAGGTGCGCGCGCGTGATCTTCTTGACGTCGTCCGCCGCCAGCACCCACCCGTCGGGGTGGTGCTCGCCGAACAGCATGTTCTCGAAGTGCACGTTCGCCAGCTCGTGTGGGTTGTCGAAGCGGGCAGCGATCGCCGCGAGCATCTCGTCGCGCACTTCGCCCATCTCGCTCTCGGGGAACGACGGGTGCAGCAGGATGTCGGCCAGCAGGTCGAGGCACAGCTTGGCGTCCTTCGACAGCGCCGAGCAGCCAGCGTTGGTGCTCTCGTTGGTCGCCTGCGCGTCCAGCGAGCCGCCTACGAAGTCGATCGCGTGCGAGATGTCGTCGGCGCTGCGCGTCTTGGTGCCGCGGCGGAGCATCGCCGCCACGAAATCGGAGACCCCCAGCTGGTCGTGCTGCTCGTCGTAGCCGCCCGCCTGCACCGCGATGCCGAAGCTGACGACCGGCAACTCCTTGCGCGGGACCACCACGACCTCGAGGCCGTTCTTCAGCGAAAAGCGCTGGATCGGCGGCAGGGCCAGCTCGGCGGGTTTGGGCGGCGCCGGCGCGTGGATGAGATCCTTGCGGCCGGCCCAGTACTCGAGGGGCGGGCTCTGCTTGGCGGGCGCGGCCGCCGGCGCGGGGCTGGCCTCGGCGTGGGCGGGACCGGCGGCGGGCGCGGGAGGCGGCGGCGATGACGCGCAAGCGGTCAGGAAGAGCGCCGTCAACGTCAGCGATCGGGATTTCATTTCGTGGCCCCCGGGGCGGGTTGCGCGAGGGTGACGCGGGTCAGGTTGGTGTCGACGAGGTACTTCTTCGCGACGCGCTGGACGTCGGCCGCGGTGACGGCGAGGTAGCGGGTGGCGCCCTCGACGAAGCGCTTCCAGTCGCCCTCGACGTACTGGGCGCGGCCGAGCGCCTGCGCGATGCCGTCGACGGTCTGCAGCCCGAACACGTAGCCGGCGGCCAGCTGGTTCTTTGCCTTGTCGAGCTCGTCGGACGCGATCGGCTGGTCGCGCACGCGCGCGATCTCCTCGGACAGCACGGCCTGCACGCGCGCCGCGTCCCTATCGGGCAGGTAGGCCGCGTAAACGATGAACAGGCCGGGGTGCTCCAGCGTCTCGGTGACGCCGCCGGCGGCGATCGCGAGGTGCTCGCGCCGAACGAGGCGCTGGTGCAGGCGCGACGACTCGCCCGCCGACAGCACGGCCGCCAGCACCTCCAGCGCAGGAACGTCCGGATCGGCGGCGCGCGGGATGTGGTAGCCGCCGACGACCACGGGGACCTGGACCTCGATGTGCAGCGTCTCGGCGCGCATCGACGTCTGGGGCGGCTCGTCGGCGCCGGCCCGCGCGGGCGTCGGGCCGCGCGGGATCGCACCGAAATGCTGGTCGACCAGATCGTGCACGGTCTTCTCGTCGACGTCGCCGACGACCACCAGCGTCGCGTTGTTGGGCTGATAGTAGGTGTCGTAGAAGCGCTGGCAGACGGCGGGCGTGACCGTCTCGAGATCTTCGATCGTCCCGATCGGCGTCCAGTTGTAGGGGTGCTTGACGTAGGCGAGCGCGCGGAACTTCTCGATCGCCTTGCCGATCGGATCGTTGTCGACGCGCAGGCGCTTCTCTTCCTCGACGACGTGGCGCTCGGAGTCGACGGTCGCCGGGAACAGCTTGAGCTGGCGCATCCGCTCCGCCTCCAGCTGCATGGCGAAGCCGACGTACGACGGCGGCACGGTGTCGTGGTACGCGGTCAGGTCCTCGGTCGTGTAGGCGTTGACCTGGCCGCCCACTTCCTTGAGCAGGCGCGCGTGCTCCTCGGGGGCGACGTGCTCGGACCCCTTGAACATCATGTGCTCGAACATGTGAGCGACGCCGCGGATGCCGACGTGCTCGTCCTTGGATCCGACGTGATAGAAGACCTGCACGGTCGCAATCGGCGCCTTGTGATCGGCCAGGAACAGCACGTTGAGGCCGTTCGGCAGCGTCCAGTTCTTGACGTCCAGCTTCGGCGACGGCAGCGCGGCGGCCGTGGCGGGCGCGGCATGCGGCGGCTTGCTCGTCGCCGCACCGGGTGCGGACACCAGCAATGTCAACAACAGCAGCGGTAGGCTCCGTCGGGACACGGCAGTCCGCGGGACTATGACACCGAACCTGCGGCGAGGAAATCGTCTACTCTCCCTGTTCTTGATGCTTCCGTCCCTCGTCGCCATTTCCGGGATGCTCGCCGCCGCGCCCGCCGCGGCGGGGTCGTCGGTGGCCACCATCGAGATCTCGTTCGCCACGCACGCCGGGGAGGGCGCGGCCGGGGCCAAGCGCTTCGCGCGCAACGGCTGCTACCAGGGTGAGTCCGGCGGTGGCACGGGCGGCGGGGGCCACGCCCACGACAGCCATGCCGGTTGTCTTCGTCCGGCGGACGTCGCAGCGGTGTTTGCTCGTCTGGACGCGCTGCCGGGCGACGCGCTGGTGCGCGAGGCCGCGACCGGCGGCGCGCCCGACCGCTCGCTCGGCGCGCCGCGGACGCGCGTCGTGCTGGTTCGAACAGACGGCTCGCGCTGGCTGGCGGCGAATCGGACGACCGGCGATGAGGTCCTCCGCGCCGTCAACGACATTCCGAGCGAGAGTCAGTGGTACGCCCCGCCGCCCGACAAACCGGTGGGCGGCGGTCCGCAGCTGCTCGTGCTGGCCACGGAGTTTGGCAACATTGACTCGTCGTGGCGCCTCGAAGGATCCCTCGCCAGCGACGGGCGCTGGTGGTGCCATCGGACCACCGTCAACGCCCCCGGCGCTGAACCCCGCCTGCCATCGCAAAGCGCTTCACCGATCAAGGATGCGCCGGCCCGCCTCGGTCGAATCCTCGAGGGCACGAATCCGGGTGCACCGGACGACGGCGCATCGGCCAAACCGACGCGGGACAAGACCGTGGAGACCTCGGTCGAGGTGGTCTGGCCCGGCAAGACGCGCGCGCGGCTCCGGCCCTGGCGGATGGCGGGCGCCGTCGTCTCCCGCTTCGCCGAGGAGATGCAAGCCCTCGCGCGCGCGTGTGGCGCTCGATGAGCACCGTCGTCGAGATCGTCGAGAGCCGCGCGCTGGTCGGCAATCCGCTGGGCGATCCGACGGCGCGCCGGACGGCGGTCTGGCTGCCGCCGTCGTACGACGCGACGACCGATCGCCGCTACCCGGTGATCTACTGGCTGGCGGGCTACGCGGGGACGGGCGAGCAGATGTTCTCGGGCACGCCGTGGCAGCCGGGCCTGGGCGAGCGGCTCGATCGCCTGGCCGCCTCCGGCGTGATGGGCGAGGCGATCGTCGTGGCGCCCGACTGTTTCACGCGCTGGGGCGGCGCGCAGTACCTCGATTCGCTCGCGATCGGCGACTACGAGACCCACGTCGTGCGCGAGGTGATCCCCGCGATCGACGGGCGCTTCCGCACGGTGCCGACCCGCGACGCGCGGGCCGTCGGCGGCAAATCGTCGGGCGGGTTCGGCGCGCTGGTGCTCGCGATGCGCAATCCTGAGATTTTCTCGGCCGTCGCCAGCCACGCGGGCGACATGTACTTCGAGCTGTCCGCCCTGCCCGATCTGCCGGTCGCCGCGCGCACGCTGCGCGGTCACGGCGGCGTGGCCGGCTTCCTGCGGCACTTCGAGGGGAGCGAGAAGAAAGGGGCCGCCGACTTCACGACGATGATGGTGCTGGCGCAGGCGGGCGCCTATTCGCCCGAGCCGGGACGCGAGCACGGCATCGCCCTGCCCTTCGACCTGGACACCGGCGAGATCGACTGGACCGTCTGGCAGCGCTGGAAGGCGTGGGATCCGGTCGAGATGATCGCGACGCACGCCGAGGCGCTGCGGCGGATGAAGATGATCTTCGTCGACGCGGGGACGCGCGACGAGCACAACCTGGACCTCGGCGCGCGCATCTTCGTGCGCCGCCTGCAGACGCTCGGCATCGCCTGCGAGCAGCAGGAGTTCGACGACGGCCACCGCGGCACCGCCTACCGCTACGACGTCTCGCTGCCGAAGCTGGCGGCGGCGATCGGTGCGCCGTCCCGGAGCTGACGCCCGTGCGCCCGGGCGAGCGCGTGACCGTCACTTGCGTCGACATCGACGACGACGGCGCCGGCGTCACGGCGCCGGCCGACGGGAGCGAGCCGCGCGTCCACGTCGCGGGGGCGCTGCCCGGCGAGCGCGTCGCGGCGCTGGTCGAGCACGTGTCGACGCACGCGCCCGAGGCGTGGGCCCGGCTGGCCACTATCGAGTCGCCCTCGCCGGCGCGGCGCCCGCCGGCCTGCCGCGCGTTCGGCGCCTGCGGCGGCTGCGTGCTGCAACACCTGGCCTACGATGCGCAGCTCGAATGGAAGCGCGCCCGTGTCGCGCGCGCCCTCGCGGCCGTCGACGTCGCCATCGCGCCCTGCGTCGCCTCGCCGCGGCCGCTCGGCTATCGCAACCGATCGAAGCTGGTGCCCGCCGTCATCGACGGCCGGCTCATTCTCGGCGCGTTCGCGCCCCGCACGCACGACGTCGTCGACACCTCTGGCTGCCAGATCGCCGAGCCGCCTCTCGACGACACGGCAGCGGCGCTGGCTGCGCTGCTCGACCGCGCCGGCGTCGCGCCCTACGACGAGCGGACCCTGACCGGCGAGCTGCGCCACGTCGTGCTGCGCGCCGCCCACGACGGCCGCGCGCTGGCCACCTGGATCGTCGCGCGGCCACTCGCGAACGGCCCGGCGCTCGCGCGCGAATTCCGCGCCGCGCGGACCGAGGTGATCGGCGTCGTCGAGCACGTCAACCGCGGCCGCGGCAACGCGATCTTCGCCGCCGACACGAGCGGCGACCGCACCCTCGACGGCGCCGCGACGATAGAAGATCACGTCGAGGTCGGTGGCCAGGCGATCCGGCTGCGGCTGTCGAGCGGTGCCTTCTTCCAGGCCAACCGCGACGTCGCCGCACTGGCCTACGCGGCGATCTCGGACGCGCTGGCCGTGGGCTCGGGCGAGCGGGTCGTCGACGCCTACTGCGGCGCCGGCGGCATCGCGCTCCTCCTGGCACGCGCCGGGGCACGCGACGTGATTGGCATCGAGGCGCACGCCGGCGCGGTGGCCGACGCGGCGGCGTCCGCGGCGCTGAACGGCGTCACGAACGCGCGCTTCGTGGTCGGCGACGTCGCGCGCGAGCTGGCGACCATCGACCGCGCCGACGTCGTCGTGCTCAACCCGCCGCGCAAGGGCTGCGCCCCCGAGGTCCTGGCCGAGGTCGTCCGTCTGGCGCCGCGCGCGATCGCGTACCTGTCATGCGATCCTGACACTCTCGGGCGCGATCTCGCCTGGCTCGCCGGGCGCGGCTACCGCCCCGACCGCGTCACGCCGTTTGACATGCTGCCGCACACGCCCCACGTCGAGGCGCTGGCGATCGTCCGGCGGTAGCCATCGCGCTGCCACATTCGTTCCACGGACTGTCCTTCGCGCCCTCGGCTCTGCGCCATTTGCACACGCCAAGCTGTGCGCATGAACAACCTCCGGCTCGGTTGCCTCGTGGCCTTGTTCGCCTCCGCCTGCGCCGCCGACCCCGATCCCATCACGGCCGACGGGCTCCCCCTCCCAGCCGCGCGAGCGCTGGAGCAGGCGCCCGGCGCCAACTACGTCGCCACCCTGATCCCCGGCCAGATGCGGCCGTATCCGGACACGCTGACCGGCACCGACGGGACTCTCGCCGCGATGGTGTGGAAAGGCTTCGCCATGCTCCTCGACCTGGATCCCGTCGAGGACGCGGCGACGGTGGCCATCTCGGCGTACGTCGGACCGTGCGGCCTGAACGAGGCCGTCGTCGTCGTCGCCCCGTCCGGCGACCCCGAGGTGTTCGCCGCGCGCGTCGACGCGGCCATCGAGGCGTGGCGAACCCAGCACCCGCCGCCGCCCGCCGACGAAGGCGCCGAGCCACCCGATCCCGCGCTGTCCGGCTGGGTGCCGGTCCCCGGCGGAACCTGCACGGTCCTGCAACGCAGCGATTTCGAACCGCTGGCGATCACGGTGACCCACGCGGGGTTCTTGCAACTGAACGCGGCGCTCTCTGGAAATCCCTGTCATCCCGAAGTCGGATCAGATTCGGGACCGGACTTCGCGGGGCCGCCCGAGGCGCTGGATGCGACGCGACTGGCAGGCCGCGCGCTCGCGAAGACCTGGCAGCAGTTCGCGGGCGCAGCGCCGGCGGTGATCGAGGCGATGCCGGAGGGTGCTCAGCTGACGTGGATGGGGGACGCGGCCAGGACCGTGCAGCTCGACTTCGATCCGGTCAGGATGACGCTGTCGCCAGCGAGCGCTGCGGAGAGCGGCTTGCCCTCACCCTAGCCCTCTCCCGCGAGCGGGAGAGGGGATCGGAATCAGCGTCGTCAGCTGGCGTAGTGGCGGCGGGTCCACTCGGCCATCGCAATGCCGGCGGCGACGGTGACCGGGAACGAATGGTTGATGCCGTACATCGGGATGCCGACCACCATGTCGGCGGCGCGGACGATCTCGTCGGGGACGCCGGTCGCCTCGCTGCCGAACACCATCGTGCATTCGGCCGGCAGATCCGCGTGCCACAGATCGACGCGCGCCGCGTCCTTCTCGAACACGACCAGCTTGCCGCCGCCCGCGCGCACCCGCGCGACCAGCTCGGCCTCGTCGGCGACGCAGACGATGTTCTCGTAGCGATCCATCCCCATCGCGCCGCGCTCGTAGTAGCGCTCGCTGCCGACCAGCACGATCTCGCGCACCAGGAACGAATGCGCGACGCGGATGATGGCGCCGACGTTGAACGGGTTGCGCGCGCGCAGCACGGCGATGCTGAGCGGCCGCCGCAGCTTGCCCAGGCTGGCCCGGATCTCGTCGAGCGGCATCTCGAAGGCGGGGACCTTCATGACCCGGGCCCCGCCGAGATGCGCGACGCCGCCGCGCCGGTCGACCCCGACATGATCTGCCGGAACGGCACCGGCATGAAGACCGCCACGAACACGACCACCATCAGCCAGAACAGCGCGCGCCGGCTGCGCGGCAGCGGCTGGTCGTCGACCCGCGGGTGGTTCATGCCGCCCGTGAGCCGGCGCATGAGCGACACCAGGAAGTACCAGACCACCCAGAATAACGCCGCGCCCAGCGCGATCTCGGCGGCGGTCTCCAGGTTC
>DATFXS010000952.1:0-3377 GCA_035315605.1 Polyangia bacterium | reverse complement strand
CGAACAACCGATCGTTGCGCCGGTCGTATGTCGCGAGCAGCGAAAGTCCGTATCGCTCCGGACCGCGCAGCCCGACTTCGCCGTGGACGATCGACGGTCCGCCCGTGCGCGCGCCAAGCATGATCTCGCTGCCCGGCCCGGGCAGGCGCCGGTAGAAGAAGCGGAGGCCGCCGCTGGCGACGAAGCTGGTCGAATACTGCAACTCGGGACGAACGCCCACCAGACCGTCGTCGGTGGTCAGCAGCGCCTGCGCCCAGTCGAGGACGTGGTGATTCTCGACCGCGTCCGCCGTCTTGACGACCGGCCAGAGCACCGCCTGCGTCGCCACGCGCGGCACCGCCAGCGCGGCCTGCCCCACCTTGCGTCCTGTCGACGCCTCCGCCGGGACGCGGCCGTCCAGCGTCTCCCCGCAGCGTGGATCGGGCGGCCGCTCGCTGTCGGGGACTGTGCACGGATCGACACCTGGCTCCGCTTCCGCCAGCAGCAGCGCCAACATGGTCACGAGCGGCGTCATTCGTCCCTCTCCAGCCCGACCAGCACGAACCGTCCTTCGGCCGCGCGCCAGCGAAGGTGAACCCTCGCCGCCTTGCTGACGTGGTTTCCTTCGTGACCGGCGGGACCGATCAGATGCGAGCGGATCTCGACCACCCGATAGCCGGTGTCGGTCGATGCTGGGCTGCCGATCGAAACGCACGCGGCCGGGCCGACCGCCTGCTGTTCGTAAGCCGCCAGGCCCTTGCCGCGGCCGTCGGTCACCTGAACCTGGTAGCGGACCTCCGCCGCCTGCGCGTAGCCGCGCGCGATCGCCAGATCCTGAAGGCAGATGCGGGTGCCGTCGGGCGAGACGCTCGGGTTCTCGACCGCCGCGACCGCGCGCAGGTAACGGCGTCCGATGATGTCCCGCCGGGCGCGCAACCCATGATCGATGTAGCGGGCATCGGCCTCGGGCAGCCCCGCCGTCGCGACGATCGCCCCGATCTGCTCGTCGGAAAAAGACGTGACCAGCTTGGCGCCCCAGTAGGCGTCGCGCTCCGTCATCCGCATGTGCGACGGGATTCGCTGGTTGGTGCGAAACGTGTCGGGGTTGAAGGTCTCGGCCGGAAAGTAGCCGAGCGCCGGGTGCTCGGCGGTCAGCCGCACCCATTCGTCGCGCCGATCCTGAAACGGACGACGGTACGCGCCCAGCGTGAACAGCGACGCCAGCGTGCGCCCGACCTCGATGCTGTATTCGCCGTCCTGCTGGATGCCCTGGGCGTAGTTGGTCGCCGATCCGAACGAGCACCCGAAGTCGAAGAAGTAGTGGCGCACGAGGTGTCGGCCCTCTTCCACCCGGTAGCTGTCGATCGTGTTGATCGAGCTCGGATCCAGCACCGACAGCCACGCGAACAGCACCCAGCTGGCGCGCAGCGAGCGGCGGTTCTGGTGGGGAATGCGATCGTTCGGATCGCCGCGACGGACGCCAATCATGTCGAACCCACCCAGGATCGTTCCGGGGATCCAGGGCACGGCCACCGCGCGCACGCGGCCGTCGGCCCCGTGCGCCACCTTCGCGAGCGTCGATTTCACGAGGGCGTCGGTCAGCGGCCGCCGCTCGACGTTGTAGAGCTCGAACTTCGCGGCGGGATCCAGGGTGAAGTCGGCCGGGTTGACGGCCATGGCGAACGCGCCGGGGACGTTGTACCCGGCGGCGTGGAAGATTCGATAGCCGATCATCTCGCCGGCGTTGGCCATGCCCAGGTGACCGGCGACGTCGAACTTGAGCATGAACTTGTGCCCGTCGGCGTCCTGGACCTGAAATCCGGCCGCCGCGCCCAGGTGCTTTCCCTTGGTGATCTTGAAGGGCGGCCGGGGCGGCGCCGCCGCGGGCCCCGCGACGATTTCGGGGATGGTCATCGGCCGCAGGTGGTTGCGCGCGCAGAACCAGGTCGAGCACGGCACCTCGTCCAGCGCGTTGACGTCGGCGGCGGCGGTCCGACCCTCGAGCGACAGCAGCCGATCCGCCTCGTTGGCCAGGGAGTCGCGGACGATCAGGGCGAACATCAGCTCCTGAAGGTGGTTGCTCTCCGGCGGCGCGGGAACGTCGGCGTCGTCGTGCTCCTGCCAGGCGACCGGTCGATCGGCGAACCAGCGCGGCGGATCCGGTCGGGCCGCGACCGGACGGGCCAATGCGGCCACGAACGCCACGGCGGCGGCGTACCGGTGCCAGCCACGACCGAGGCGGGGGGCGGGGATCGCCATTGCCAGCGTGACCTGACGCCGGCGCAGGTGCACGACGATCCAGATCCAGATCAGCCCGGCCCCCACGTTCACCAGCGCGAATCCGAAGATCTTGAAGTGCAGGTGGACGCCCACGAACACCAGGGCGGTCGAGATCAGGTCGCCGAGACGCACCGACAGGGTGTCGATCGCCGACTTCGCCTTGTACTTGGCGTCGCGGGAGGTGGGGAGGAACAGCGCCTGCTGGATGGTGTTCTGCAGCGAGTAGTCGGTGCTGTTCTCGACGACCTTCACCGCCGAGACGACGGCCAGCGCCGGCAGCGCCGCCGACGTGCCGTACCCGCTCACCGCCAGCAGCGGCAGGAAGAACAGCGCGCCGCCGATGCCGACCTTCCGGAACACGCGGGCGACGACGACGATCTGCACGACCGCCGTCAGCACGCTGACCCAGGTCTGGAAGTCGCCGTAGAACGCACCGATGAAGTGCTTTCGCGACGCCACCGCCAGCGTGCGCGCCTTGCTGTTCACCATCTCGGCGAGGATGAAGTCGCCCGTGGTGTTGACGAAGTTCAGCACCAGCACCGACAGCCCGATCAGCAGGAGGTAGCGATCGCCGACGAGGAGGGCGAAGCCGCCCCGCTCGTCCCATTCATGGTTCCGGTCGTGGGGCACCCGTTCGCGATGGCCGAGGCCCGCCCCGTGGCTGACGTGGGTGAGCAGCATGCAGCCGGCCAGCAGCGCCGCCGCCACCAGCATCAGGTGATGGGGATGCAGCCGTTCGATAGCGCGGGCGGCGAGCTGCGCGCCCAGGATCCCACCGACGGTTCCGCCGGCCGCGATGATCGGAAACAGCCGCTTGCCCTCCGACTCGGTCATGATGTCGGTGGCGAGCGACCAGAACTGCGCGATCGAGAGCGTGCTGAAGATGCCGAGCCAGACGAAGAAGGCGAAGCCGATCCCGACGCCCAGCCTGCCCAGCGCGAAGAAAAGCGTGAGGCAGAAGACGAACACGCCGAAGATCCACTTCACCAGCCGGGCGGGCTCGAAGCGGTTGGCGAGCAGGCTGTAAGCCGGGATGACCACGAACAGCAGGCCGGCCTGCACGCCGCGGGCGTAGCTGCGGCTCACCGCGCCCCCGCCCAGCAGGATCAGCGGCTCGC
>DATFXS010000951.1:0-12240 GCA_035315605.1 Polyangia bacterium | reverse complement strand
AGTCGAGCAGCAGCTTGAGGCCCCGCCGCGCCAGCCGCTCGCGCAACCGGCGCAGCGCCGCGTCGCCGCCGAAGTCGTCGTGGACGCGATACCCGGTCACCGCGAACGGCGACCCCGTGATGTCCTGCTCGCGCAGATCGGGGAGCGCGAGCTGAAGCGCGGCGCGCAGCTTGGCGTCCGCGCGCGAGATCGCCCGGCCGGCCGCGCCCGTCTGCCAGACGCCCAGCCACCAGATCCACTGGAAGCCGCGTCCCGCGACCTCGTCGATGAACGCGTCGGGGACGTCGTCCAGCGTCGCCTGCCGATTGAGCGCCGCGCCGCGCTCCTGCAGCCAGACGCGCGTGTTGACCTGATAGA
Source organism: Polyangia bacterium (assembly GCA_035315605.1). Lineage (GTDB taxonomy): Bacteria > Myxococcota_A > Polyangia > Fen-1088 > Fen-1088 > JADGRB01. Next base: position 11,883 of record DATFXS010000951.1, on the reverse strand, counting down.
GCAGGGGATGCGTCACGGATTCGCTCCGGGCGCGCCGATCGGAAGATCGCGCTTTCGCGCCAGCTCGGCCAGCGTCTCGTCGGGCGCCAGGATCGCCTCCGGCCGCAACATCGCGAACAGGTGCATCATCGCCGGGATGACCGCGGTCCAGCCGGTCTGGTGGTTCGCGCCCAGGCCGGCGCCGTTGTCGCCGTGGAAGTATTCGAAGAACAGCACGTGGTCGCGCCACAGCGGATCGTCGGCGAACTTCTTGGTGCCGCCGTAAACGGGCCGGCGTCCCGCGTGATCGCGCAGGAAGATCGCGCCCATCCGATTCGCCAGCTCCTGCGCGACGCCATAGAGGGTCATGTACTGGCCCGATCCGGTCGGGCATTCGACCTTGAAGTCGTCACCGTAATAAGCGTACAGGTTCAGGAGGCCCCGGACGATGAGCGCGTTGATCGGCGCCCAGATCGGCCCCCGCCAGTTCGAGTTGCCGCCGAACATGCCGGTGTCGGATTCGGCCGGCAGGTAGCCGACCCGATACTCCTGTCCGCCGGCGTTGAAGATGTACGGGCGATCCAGGTGCACGCGCGACAGCGAGCGGATGCCGTGGTCGCTCAGGAACTCCGCCGGATCCAGCATGCGCGCCAGCACCCGGCGCAGCTTGTCCTCGCCCAGCAGCGACAGCATGTACCGGCCGCCCGCCCCTTGCCCGCGTCGCTGGCTCAGGTTGGCGAGCAGGTCGGGGCGGTTGTCGTTGTACCACTTCACGCGCTCCATGAAGTTGGGCAGCCGCGCCGCGACCTCCGGGCGGTAGATCGAAACCGCGCACAGCGGTAACAGGCCGACGATCGATCGCACCTTGAGCCGCGTCGTGAACTGACCCGGCACGCGCAGCACGTCGTAGAAGAAGCCGTCCTCCTCGTCCCACAGGGCGTCGTCGCCGCGCCGGTTGACGGCCGCCGCGATCGCCACCACGTGCTGGTAGAACTTGATGGCGACGTCCTCGTAGGTCGGATCGACCAGCGCCAGCTCCAGCGCCATGTCCAGCATGCACTGCGCGTAGAACGCCATCCACGCCGTCCCGTCCGCCTGTTCCAGGTAACCGCCCGTCGGCAGCGGCGCGCTGCGATCGAAGACGCCGATGTTGTCGAGGCCGAGGAAGCCGCCCTCGAACAGGTTGCGCCCGTCGCGGTCCTTGCGGTTCAGCCACCAGGTGAAGTTGGCGACCAGGCTGTTGAACGTGCGCTTGATGAACGGCAGCGCGTCGTCGCCCAGGCTGGCGCGGTTCATCCGGTAGTTGAACAGCGCCGCCCACGCGTGCACGGGCGGGTTGACGTCGTCGAAGTTCCACTCGTAGGCCGGCAACTGCCCGTTCGGGTGCTGATAGCGGTCGTGCAGCATCAGCAGCAGCTGCTCGCGCGCGAAGTCGGGGTCGATGAAGCCGAAGGCGACCGCGTGGAACGCCAGGTCCCAGGCCGCGAACCACGGGTACTCCCATTTGTCCGGCATCGAGATGACGTCGGCGCTGTACATGTGGAACCAGTGGCGGTTGCGGCCGCCGTCGTCGGTGTCGCGCTGGACGCCGCGTTCGTTCAGCCAGCGCTCGACGTCGTAGACGTAGGCCTGCTTGGTCCAGAGAAGGCCGGCGTAGCCCTGGCGGACGACGCTCTTGGCGTCGTCGCTGAGCGACGCCGGGATCAGCGCGCCGTAGAATTCGTCGGCCTCGCGCTTGCGGTCGGCGAGCACGCGGTCGAAGTCGCCGAACGGGTCGCCGAGGTCGGACGGCGGCCGCGCGGTCAGGCGGAGCCGCAGCGTCGCGGTCTGGCCCGGCGCCACGGTGATCCGCGAATGGAACGCCGACTTGGTCCCTTTTCGGGCGGGGTTCACCGCGTCCGCGCGCCCCTGCACGATGTGATCGTTGATGCCGTCCTTCTGGAACTGCGTCTCGTTCGGCTGGCCCCAGAGCCGGAACCGGTTCGTCTCGTTGTCCGTGAAAAGCAGCTCGCCCGCGCCTTCACAGTAAAGGAAGCGCTCGCCCAGCTTTTCGTGGCGGGCGGTGACCACGGCGCAGCGGCTGTGGTGCCCGGCGGCAAGCTCCGGCCGCGGCGCGGTCGGTTCGAAGGACCAGGTGTTGCGGAACCAGAGCTGCGGCACCAGATGCAGCACCGCGGGCTCGGGTCCGCGGTTCGCGGCGCTGATGCAGATGACGACGTCTTCGGGATCGCTCTTCGCGAACTCGACGAACACGTCCCAGTAGCGGTCGTCGTCGAACACGCCCGTGTCCAGCAGCTCGTACTCCCAATCGCTGCGCGACCGGCGCTTGTTCTCCGCGACCAGCGGATAGTACGGGTAGGCCGCCTGCGGATACTTGTAGAGCATCCGCGCGTACGAATGCGTCGGCGTGCTGTCGAGGTAGAAGTAGTACTCCTTGACGTCCTCGCCGTGGTTGCCCTCGCTGTTGGTCAGGCCGAAGAGCCGCTCCTTGAGGATCGGGTCCTTGCCGTTCCAGAGCCCGAGCGCGAAGCAGAGCAGCATGCTGTCGTCGCACCAGCCCGCGATGCCGTCCTCGCCGCTGATGTAGGCGCGCGAGCGCGCCTGATCGTGCGTCACGTCATTCCAGGCCTCGACGTTGCGGCTGATGTTCTCGCGGACGCTGCCCCATTGCCGCTCGCTGAGGTACGGCCCCCACTTCTTCCATGGCGCCTTGTTGCCCGCGGCATCCTTGAGTCGCTGCTTCTCCGCCTGCGCGTCCGATCTGCCCATGTCTCAGCCTCCTTTGTACGGCCGGGATCAAGGTGGGCCCGACGGCCTCGCCGACAACGAGGACGGCGATGATTAGGTCAGAAGAGGAGGGTGGATGCGCCCGGTGAGACCTCGACGGTTGGCATCGGCGGTCGCGCTCGCAGCGATGATGTTCATCGCGGCGGCGTCGGCGGCGTGGGCGGCGGACCCTGAAGGCGAGCCGCCCGGCCAGCTGCGCGTGATCCGTGCGGGCGACCAGACGTTACTGGTGGACGAGGTCGGCAACGCGATCCTCTACACGGACCCGACGCCGCCCGACGAAATGTGCGCGGAGCTGCAGGCCTGCTGGCGGCTCGAGACGGGGCCCGGTGCCAGCCTCGACGTTTCCGGCGGCGGCGTCCGGGCGGTCGACCCGGCCAGCGGCCAGGTGGTGGAGGACAGCGCGACAGCGCCCTGACGGGCGGCGCACGAGGGAGGATCAGGTGTCGGCACGATCACGTCGGTCGGGATGGTGGCTCGCTCTGGCGGCGCTGGCGATCGTCTGCGTGCGACCGGGGATCGCTGCCGGCAAGGAAGCGCCCGTCCCGGTGCCCGAGGGATCGCACGTCGTCAAGATCGGGCCCCAGGCGACGGTGCTGGTGGACCAGCAGGGCAAGGTCCACATGTACGACGATCCGGCCGAGGAGGCGCGGAGCTGCCGGTCGGGGCTGAAGTGCTGGGGCGGAGCGCTGGGCGCCTTGCTGTTTTTTGGCACGATGACGTACGAGGACCTGACGTCGGCCAACGAGGCGGCCAGCGGCACGTTGCAGCGGGTCGGGCCGCCCGATTAGCGCTTCAATCGGGAGCGGCCGCGTCGCCGCCGCCGTCCTGCGCGGCGGCGTCGGATTCGGGCGCGACGCCGAGCGGGACGTTCCGATCGCACCGCACGGCTGACAGCGCGAGGGCTGCCGCCAACGCGGCCGCGGCGAGCGCGGGCAGCTTGCGGGGAGGGGCTCGCACGTTCACGGCGGCGTGCTCCCCTTGCCGTCGAGCGTGTAGTTGAGCGAGACGCCGATCCACCACTTGGGCGTCTCGCCGACGTGGCCAGCCGGGACCACCTCCAGCTCGTACGGGCGCGGCTGCCAGCGGACGACCAGCGCCACCATGCCGCCGATGCGCCCGAACATCCGCAGCGTCACGCCCGCCATTCCGAGCGCGCCCGGATCCAGCCGCCAGACGCGGTCGGTCTGCACCAGCTCGTGGCCGATGATGCCGGTGACGGTCAGCGACCCGCCGATCACGAACCAGGGACGGAACCGCCCGAAGCGGTAGCTGGTCAGGCGCACCCCCGCATCCAAGGGAAAGCGCAGCTCCTCGGCCTTCCAGCCGTTCATCAGCGGCAGCGTCACCGGACCACGCGCCCCCGCGGCGCCGACGATGGACCAGGGTTTGCTGCCGAACGCGCCCCGGATTTCCGCGCCCGGCGCCCAGACCAGGCCCTCCGAGGTTTCGGTGGCGTCGAACACCACGCCCTTCTCGATCGTGAAGTTCGGCGGGCCGAACACCAGGCGGCGCACGTGCAGCTCGTTCACCGCCATCGCGGCGGCCAGGCGCGCGCGCGCCGCGCAGTCGCGCTCCGGATCGTCGAACATCATCGCGGTGTCGCGCACGGCGACGCGAAAGTGCGGGCCGCGATCCTGGATCACGACGGGCGCCGCGCGCGCCTCGGCGTCCGACACCAGCACGGCGAGCAGGCGGCGGACGGCGTCGCCGTCGGGGCAGGCGCCGACGACGCTCAGGGTCAACCCGTCGAGCGGTGGCTGAGCGTCGCCCGCCGCCGCCGGCCGGCAGATCGAAGTCAGCGTCATGGCCAAGAAGGCGGCCAGCCCGGCTGTCCGCATCGAAGTCCGAAACTCGTGCGGCGAACGCCTGACGGCGATGCGCCGTCGGCTGATTCGCTGGTGGCGGCCCCTGTTACCCCGGGCGCAAGGCCGTTACCGGCGGCGCCCACCGGTCGTGATCCCGTCGAGTGACGCGAAACCGGCGGCCGGCATCATGATTGCTGATTCGGGATCAGGGTGCAGCGAGTGGCTGGGCGGTGGTTGGCTGCGGCGATCCTGATCCTGGCCGCGGCCGGGGGGTGCAAGTCGGGGCACGAGCCGGGCGGCGGGCTCGCCGCCGCCCCAACCTGTTCGGATCTGTTCGACCAGAACGTCGTCCGCACCTACGCCGTCGACATCGCGCCCGATGTCTGGCAGAGCCTGGACGCCGAGTTTCACGACCTGGCGTCGCTTCAGGCGGGGGTCGACTTCGCGACCTACCACCCGGTCGTGTTTCACCTGGACCAGGAAACGGTCGCCAACGCGTCGATCAAGCTGCACGGGCAGTCGTCGTGGGCGCAGACGGTGATGTACGACGGCGATCGCGCCAAGATGCAGTTCGACATCGCCTTCGACAAGATCGACGCCGGCACGCGATTTCACGGCCTCGACAAGCTGGTCTTCGACATGCCGCGATCGGACTGGACGTTCCTGCACGATCGGCTGGCGCACGCCTGGTTGCGGCAGTCCGGGATCATGGCCGGCTGCGCGGCGAGCGGACGCCTGATGGTGAACGGCCAGCTGTACGGCCTCTACGTCGTGGAAGAGGACGTCGGGCACAGCGTCATCGAACAGTTTTTTCCCGGCAACGCGAACGGTGATCTCTGGAAGGGCGGCACCCAGCCCCAGACCAACAAGAAGACGGCGAACTTCGGGCGCGTCCAGACTTACTGGGCGGCGACCGATCTGGGGGCGCTGTCGGCGATCGTCGATGTGGGCGGTTCGGTCAGGACTTGGGCGGCGGAGGCGCTGCTCAACGACGCCGACGGCTACTACGGCGGCTTCCACAACTTCTATCTCTACGATCAGGGAGCCAAGGGCCTGGTCTATCTTCCGGTCGACACCGACTCGACCTTCGACTGGCTGGCGCTGTTCGACCTGCCCGGCGCGACCGATCACCCGGTGTTCTGGTGGGAGGCGCGCGCCAAGCCGGCGCCGACGCCGGGGAAGGACTGGATGATCGTGCTGGGCGATGCGGGCTGGCGGCGGAAGTACGCCGACGCGACGGCGGCGCTGCTCGCCCACTGGGACGTGGCGCAGACCCAGGGCTGGATCGACACCTGGTCGCAGCAGATCGCCGCCGACGTCGCCGCCGACCCGCACAGCTGGGCCACCGTCGACGACTTCAACCAGGCGGTCGCGCAGGCGCGCGCGATTGTCTCGGCGCGGGCCGACTACCTCCGGTCGTTCGTGTCGTGCGAACAGAACGGGGACGGCGATGACGCGGACGGCGACGGCGCCCGCTGGTGTGACGACTGCCGCGACGACGACGCGTCGATCCACGTCGGCGCCCCCGAGCTGTGCAACGGCGTCGACGACAACTGCAACGGCATCGTCGACGAGGGCTGCTGAGGCCGATCAAAGCCGCGGCGCGATCGCCGTGACGGCGTCGGCCGACGACATCACCGGGACGATCTCGAAGTCGACGAGGTCATCCCACTTCGCCGTCCACTCCACGAGCAGCTTCGGGTCGTCGCACTCCATCACCTGATAGCAGCGGCGGAAGTCGTCGCTGACCCAGCTCGCGACGTAGCGCAACCCGTCGGGCGCGAGCCGGCCCTCGTCGCGAAAGCGGCGGTAGACCGGCCGCGCGTCTCCGCCGCGGAAGTGCTCGACGACCATGTAGAGCATGCGCCCGGCATTCTACCGTGGTCAAAAATTTGGAGGCCGATCGATCCCGGGTGATCAATGAAAAGATGACCGAGGCCGCCTTCCGCACGATGAAGGAGATCGCGTCCACCTACGTCGAGGATGGCTACCCGAACTACCAGATCTGGTGGTTCCGGCTGCGCGACGACGACCTGGCCTCGACCGAGCTTCTGAGGCTCGGGCTGATCGAATCGATCGGGATCTGGCGGTCGTACAAGCTGACGACCGATGGCAAGTACTGGGTGCTCCAGCACCGCGAGCAGCCGGCGGTCAGCCTTCACGCTGGCGCGCTTTGACGTCGCCCTGAGCTGCGTCAGAACGCGAACGCGGTTCCGGCGGCGAACGAGCGCTCGCCGATCGGCACGCCCTCCGCGAACACGTTCACGCGGCCGAACGCCACGACGGTCAGGCCGGCGCCGAGTTGATAATGATGCGCGTCGGTGCCGGTGACGTCCTGCCCCTGGTACGTCCAGTAAACCGGGCCTCCGAAGACGCGCGCCACCGCGTAGGGGCTGAGCAGCTGCGCGATCGTCGTCCCGACCATCGCGCCGATGCGCAGGTCGAAGGCCGTGTAGCCGCCGTTCGCGGCGGCGGCCGCGCCGATCGGCTCGGTCTTCGCCGTCGAGAAAGACAGGTTCGACGTCAGGATGACGAACGGCTTCGTGCCAGGCACCGCGCGGAAGGACGCGCCGATCGCGGCGGTCGGGCCCGCCGCGAAGTCGTATTGCCCGCCCGGGGTCACCAGGTGGCCGCCGACGGTGCTGCCGCCGGCGACCTGCAGCGTCCAGCGCCGGGTCGGCTGGTAGGCCAGCGACGCGATGACCGATCCGCGCGTCTCCGGGCTGCGGAAGGCACCGAAGACGATCGCCGTGGAGGTGTAGCTGCCGCTCGCCCCCAGCCGCCAGCGCGGCCGCGTCTCCTCCTCGTGCTCGGCGAGGCTGCACGACGAGAGGCCGTCGGCCGTCGACACGCCGCACGCCCGCGCGCGCGGCGGCGCCGCGAGCGAGGCGAGTACCGTTGCCGCGACGACCGCGACGGGCCCGGCCCCGGCGCCCCGCTGTTTGCGCGCGACCGATGTCATGCGCCCCAGTCTAGCCGGCACAAACCGGAGACGCCGGTGCGCTCTGGCGGGCTACGGACACACGACCGAGAAGTGCGTCGCGGAGCCCGTCGCGTACATCGTGTCGGCCCAAACGACGGCGTAGCCGCTGCCGTTCCAGGCGAGCCCAATCTCGTCGGGGCGGGCGCTTGCATAGGGTCTGGATGCCAGCACCGGGGCGGTCGGGGCTGCAGCGCTCTCGTCGATCGTCTGGAGGTACACATCCCCGCCGGCCGTCCCGGCCGTCGCGAACGCGTAGCGCGCGCCGTTCCAGATGATCGGCGCGGGCGCGTCCTTGAAGGGCACGTCCGCAGCGATGCGGCTACCTGCGGTGTCCAGCCTGACCAGCGTTGGGGGGTTGCCGACCGCAGCCGTGACCGCGAACCCTGCCGTGCTCGCCGCGATGTAGCTCGTGTTCGCGCCGAGGCTGGTGGACAGCTGCACCTCCTGTCCGATCTTCTCGCCCGCCGCGTCGACCAGGCCCAGGAAGACCTCGGTCTCCCCGGGACGCGAGTCCTGAAACGCAATTCCGTACCGGCTTCCCGTCCAGGCGATCGACGGATTGAATGATCCCCGTCCGACGTTGGTCAGCTGCAGCTCGGTTCCGACAGGCGCGGCGTTCGTGTCGAAGCGCGACATGAAGATCTCCGGCATCGCGCCGCCGCGCGCCGAGTGATAAGCGAGCGCGAACGTCTGACCATCCCACACGATGGATGGGCGGTTCATCGCCTCGCCGCCGTCCGCGGCAGTCCCTTGCGGCGTGCCATCCGGCGCCAGGACCGCGAAGTGCACCATTGGCGGCGTCGAGTACTCGGTCACGAAGGTGATCCCGAACACCTGCCCGCTCCAGGCGATCGCCGGCGAATTCGCATATGCCGCGGTCGCCGTGACCGGCCGGTCGGCGCCGAGCTTGGCTCCGGTGCGGTCGAGTCGTGTGAAGTAGATCTGCGGGCTGCCGTCCCGGCCATCCGTCCATACGACCCCGTACCCGTCACCCGTCCAAGCCAGCGCGGGACGGCTGGTCATGCCTGCCGCATCCGAGATCGCTTGATCGGCGACTGGCACGCAACTGGACGACGTCTCCGGCGACGTCTCCATCGAGTCGGTCGCATCGTGGACGGACGCGTCGACCACGTTCCCACCCGCGTCGCGAGGTTGGCCGCCGCCAGAACCGCAGGAGGTCGACACACAGGCAAATACCAGCAGTCGCACGCCGAACGGAAGGGAAGACCACATGCCGAGCATAGTGGTCCCTGAGTACACGTTCTAGACAAAGCGGCTCACAGTGACAGTTGAATCACATTGGGGATGAGCAACGGGGATTGAACCCGCCCCGTGAATGATCGAAAACCAAGCGCCGCGCCGACCGACGCTCAGAACTGGAACGACAGTAGCGGCACGCTGATCGCGATGCCCGCGCGCGGTGCGACCGCGTGCGGGCGATTGTCCGGCAGCCCCTCGAAGGACGTCGGTGACGGGGCTGGCGGCGCACTGGTGGCCCGCGCGGGACCGGCGCGCCGGTGCTTCGAGGCGTGCCACCCGATCGTGGCGCCGACCGCCGTGCCGACGATGATCCCGAGCGCGGCGCCGAACCCCGCGCCGACCCCCTGGTCGGCGCCGCCGTCCCCGCTGGCTGGGGAAAACTTGGCCGCTCCGAGGTACGCCATCGGCAGCGCGAGGATGATCGCCCCGAGGTAACCGCCGATTTCGGTCGGGCCGCAGCTGCCGTCGTAGAACGGGCTCCCCCGGCCGACACCGCAGACCGCCCAGCTGCCGACGGCGGGCGCGCCGGCCGCGCTGAGGTAGATGAAGGCCTTCGACTTCGTGGCGGCGCCGCCGAGCAGAATGCCGATGCCGGAGCCGACCGTGGCCAGCGCGCCGATGAAGATCTGACCGACTCCGACGCCGATCTCCGGAGGAGGGACGTCGCCCGGCCTCTGGCTCGGCGGCTGGATGAGGGGAGGGGTCGCACCGCCAACCTCCTGTTCGGCGCGCGCCGGAAGAGCCGCGACGATCGACGCCAACGGAATGAGCCAGACAAAACGAGACGGCATGCTCCGTCCACCAGGCAACCGGCGGGCCATCATCGAAACCCGGGTGGGGCGCGGCCGGCACCTCCCCGGCTGTTCAATTTTCAGCACACTATCGAGCAGGATCGGCCATTTTCGCCGCTTTGTCGCGGTCGTCCGCGCGTGGATGGTGATCAGTAGCAGCAGGTGTTGGAGGCCCAGAGCGAGCTGCCGTTCGGGTCGTGCACGATCATGTTCCCGTTGTTCTCGATGGTGAAGTAAGCGCCCGGGTGATTCCGGGTGCCGGTGTTCCAGACGGCTCCGCCCAGCCAGTCGTAGAGCACCAGGTTGCCGTCGCTTTGCATGATGAGGGTGTCGCTCAGCAGCCCGGTGGTGCCGCTCTGCCAGGGCGTCACGCTCGTCCCTCCCGGCGCCGGCGGTGGCGGCGGCGGGTTGAACGCGATCATTCCCTGGAGCACCAGATTGCCGTCGCCCTGCAAGGTCAGCGAGAACCGATTGTCACACGAGCGGGCGGCCTCGCCCGGTTTCAGGCCCTCGCCGGCGTTGAGTCGGCCGCAATTCGCCGGCACCGCCCGCTGCAGGCTGACGGGCTGATCCGCGTGCCACAACTGGGCGGCCTGGCCGTTCAAGTCCCACAGCCAGACCGGCGTGCCCGGCTGGAGGTTGCCGGACTGGACGTCTAGAAACGTTCCCTCCGCGCTGCGCAGCGCCTTGCCCAGCGGGTCGTACGTCCACTGCTGCCGCGTCGTCGGCGGCGGCTCACACGGAGCGGCCACCGCGGGGACACCGGGGATCAGCTGGTCGAGCACGACGTCGGAGGCCGGCTGCACCTCCAGGCAGAGGTCATAGAAAGGATTGTGGATGACGCCGCTGCGTCGATCGTACTCCCACCACTGTTCGTTGCTATACACGCAGGGCTGAACGTGCACGGGAGAGCCCGTCCCGCTGACCGGCGGGTTGACGCCGCTGTCCACGCACAAATGCGGAGGCGCCGCTTCGAGCGGGATCATCTGCCACTGTTGGGTCAGATCCAGATCTGAATGCGCGTAAAGATAGAGCGCATCCATGATGGACTGCGATTCGAAGAGCGGCATCGCTGCGAGCACGTCGCGAAGGAACGTATTCTTGTTGCTGTTCAGGCGAGCGACGGCCGCGTCCTGGTTCCTCTGCGCGCAGGTCATGTCGACGCTGCAGACCGGGCCGCCTGCGGTCAAGACGCAAGACCGGCACTGCACGTAGTTGTTCGGCCACGCCCATTGGTCGAACTCCGATTCGCCCGTGTAGATGTCGGCGCAGGCGACCTGCACCTGGTACGTCGTCGGGATGCGAGGCTGATGGAGGTTGTTGTCGATTGGATAGCTCACCAGCGGCGGCAGGCTGGGGCTCTTGATGACCCACGTGAGGTAGTTGCTGGCCAGCAACTGGTAGTCGCACGTCACGCCATTGGTCATTTTCTGGTAGTGCCCCGCGATGGTCGCGCGCAGGTTCATCAGCTCCGTTTTGTGGGCGGACGTCGAGAATGTGGGATCGCTGCCGGCGATGGCGGCGACCCGCCTCGCGACGATGTCGAGCAGGGCGGGGACGCCCAGGCGCCAGTCGTAAACGAGCAGCGTCGATGCGTTGGACGGATCCTGGGATTTTTCTGGGCGCAGCGAGATGACGCTCTTCCAGGGTCCGTCCGTCGCGGCTTCGACGTTGGCGCGCATGAACCCCGAGTGCTGAAGATCCGGCACGCCGCTCGGATCGACCCCCATCTGCATCGTCGCCTTGATCGAATTATCGTCTATGAGAGCGCCGGTCGGTGATTGCGGATCGAAAGGAAGGGGCTCCATGCGGAGCTCCGCGATCGCGGTGCTGGCCAAGTCCTGCGCCCCGTCGACCCACGCCAATGCAGCCTGCCAACTGAGGGCGACCTCCGAGGTCGCGATGTCGTTCTTCAAGGCCACCATCGGATCGGGCTGACCGTCGATGAATCCCAGGAACTGGGCGATCGCCAGGGCGGCGTTCACGCCCTGCTTGATGTCGTTGAAGATCCCCACCAAGTCCTTGGCGTTGCGGGCTGCTGTCTTCAGTGAGGGCGGCAGCTTGTCCAGGATCGACAGCGCGGCGACCTGGGTGATCGCGGGCGGGTCGGGCGGCGGGATCTGACTGTCCGTCGGGCCGCACGCGCTGGCGCCCGTCACGGCGACCAGCGCCAGTGCCAGGACGCGGCGGCCGGTGCGGCGTTCGTGGCGGTTTCTCGTCGCGACGGTTCCGATCGTTTTTGTCGTCATGACGGCCGGCCATTCGCAAGCGCCGT
>DATFXS010000950.1:0-5849 GCA_035315605.1 Polyangia bacterium | reverse complement strand
AGCCGCACGCGAGCGGGCAGCGGTAGGTCAGCTCCGCCACCAGCGTGTAGGGCCGCGGCGTTTCACCGGCAGCGGTCACGTCACGACCAGCAGGCCCCGATCGTCGAGCGCACGGAGGAAGCTTAACACCTCGCTTTCGATTCGCTCGCGCGGCTCGCCAGACGCCGCCGTCAGCTCGTCCACGATCGCGGCGACGGTCCGATCAGCCTTGCAGAGCGCGACGATGCGCGCGGCGCTGTCCGACAGCTCGAGGCCCCGTTCCGGATAGAGGAGGAATGGCTTGCCCGTCAGGCGGTCGCGCTGCAGGCGCGCCTTGGCGGCCAGGCGCACCCGCGATCCCGCTGCGATCATCGGGCGCCCGTCGCGGCCTGCACGCAGTCCACCAGGTGCCACAGGATCTCCGTCTTCCGCACCAGCGCCGCGATGGACGCCTCCTGCAGCGCGCGCGACGTCGCGTTCGCCACCACGAACGCCAGCGCCTCCTCGCCGTCGCGGCGCGCGCGCGGCACGCGCGACCGGAAGTACGCCAGCGCCTCCGTCCCGACCCACGGATAATGTTTCTCCCAGGCGGCGATGCGCGCCGACATCAGATCCGGCGCGAACATCTCCGTCAGCGACGACGCCACCGCCACCGGCAGCGGGCTCTCGCGGCAGAGGCTGACGTAGCTGTCGCAGGCGAAACGGACGCCGGGCAGCACGCTGCGGCAGCTCGCCACCTCGTCGCGATCCAGGCCGACCGCCTCGGCCAGCCGCAGCCACAGCGCCAGCCCGCCCGTGTCCGGACCGTCGCCGTCGTGATCGTGAATGCGGCGGATCCAGGCGCGCCGGAACGCCGGATCCTCCGACTTCGACAGGATGATCGCGTCTTTGATCGGGATCCGCGTCTGGTAGTAGTAGCGGTTCAAAGTCCAGGCCGCGAGCTGCTCGCGCGTCAGCTTCCCCGCGTGCATCAGCTGGTGGAACGGATGCTGATCGTGATACCGGCGCGTCCCTTCTTCGCGCAAGCGCGCGACGAATTCGTCAGCCGCCAACAGAGCCACGGCGTCGCTCACGGATCGAGCTCCAGCTCCATGCCGTCGAACGCGACCTCGATCTCCGGCTCCTCGAGAGCGCGCCGTTCCGGGCTGTCCTCCAGCAGGATCGGATTCGTATTGTTGATGTGAATGTAGATGCCCTTCGCCTGCGCCACGCGAGCGAGGAACCGCAAGCTCCCTTCCGGCCCACCGATCGGCCAGTGCGCCATCTCCTCGGCGCGCCTCGTGCCGAGGCCGGCGGCGATCAGCTCGTCGCTCGACCAGAACGTGCCGTCGAAGAACACGACACTCGCCTCGCTGATCGCCCGTTCAACCTCTGGCGACGGTCCCGCGACGCCGGAGAAGTACGCGACGCGATGGTTTCCGGCGGGCCAACGGATCACCAGGCCGACGTTGTCCTCTGCCGACGGCTGCCGCTGTCCCTCCAGATGCAGGGCCAGCTTGCCCGGCGCCGGAACCGCGCTGACGAACAGGCCCGAGCCCAGCTCCACCTCGCGGCCGAGCTCGAGCCGGCGCCAGGTCACCTGCCCGGGAAACCGCTCCAGGGTCCGATAGAGGACGTTGTTCTCGGTGAAACCGGCCCGGACCGCATCGGTCGCGTAGATCACCAACGGTTGCGACTCGCGCAGCGACAACAGGCCCAGACAATGATCCAGATCGCCGTTGGTCAGCAGGATCCCGGCGATCGGCGTATGTCGCTCCGCCCGCGGCCACAGGTCAGGGAATGCCTCGATCTGCACGCGGATCTCGGGCGAGGCATTGATCAGGAACCACGACTTGTCTTCGGCGCTGAGCGCGACCGACTCCTGCGTGCGCGGCCTGGCGTGCCCGTCGACGCGTCGCCCTTCACGGCAGTTGGGACAGCCGCAGTTCCACTGCGGAAAGCCGCCGCCCGCGGCGGAACCGAGGACTCGAACCCTCAGGCGATCTCCGTCGACGCAGCCGAAGCGCTAGTCGCGGTCGCTGGCGCGTTCTTCGGTCTCGACGACCGGGTCGCGCGGGTCGCGGTCGGAGAAATCGCTCTGGTAGCCGCCGATTTCCGCGCTCATGTTGATTTCAACGAAGGTCGGGGTTTCCCACTTCATGGCGACAGTCCTTTCGCGAGCTTGGGCCTATTCTGCCTGCCGCCTGCGCCGAGTCAAGCGTGCTATTCGATCGCCATGCGATCCATGAAAGGCCTGCTCGTCGGGCTGGCGGCGACCGCGCTGCTGCCCGGCCTCGCGCGGCGCGCCGCGGCGACCGAGCTCTATGTCAGCGCCGAGGAGAGCGGCGAGATCATCGTCGTCGACCTCGACCGTGCCGAGGTGGTGGCGCGTGTCCCGGTCGGCAAGCGGCCGCGGGGCATCAAGCTGTCACGCGACGGCAAGCTGCTGTACGTCGCGCTGTCGGGCTCGCCGCGGGCGGCGCCCGGGGTGGACGAATCGAAGCTGCCGCCGCCCGATCGCGCCGCGGACGGCGTCGGCGTCGTGGACCTCGCCGCGCGCAAGCTGCTGCGCACGTACGCGAGCGGCCCCGATCCGGAGTCGTTCGATCTGTCGCGTGACGGCAAGACCCTTTACGTCTCGAACGAGGACGCGGGCATGGCGAGCGCGCTCGATCTCGCGAGCGGCAAGGTCACCGGCAAGGTCGCCGTGGGCGGCGAGCCCGAGGGCGTCACGCTGCGGCCCGATGGCAAGACGATCTACGTCACCTCCGAACAGGAGAACCAGATCGTCGCCGTCGATCCGAAGAGGCTCGCCGTCGTCGCGAAGATCCCGACCGGGCCGCGCCCGCGCGCGATTGTCTTCTCGCGCGATGGCAAGACCGGCTTCGTCACCTGCGAGAACGGCAGCGCCGTCACCGTCTTCGACGCCGTCAAGAACACGCCCGCCGGCACCATCAAGATCGAGGCCGTCGCCAAGACGGCGCTCGGCCCGAGGCCGATGGGCGCGGCGCTGTCGCCCGATGGCAAGCAGCTCTTCGTGTCGAACGGGCGCGGCGAGTCGGTCGCGGTGATCGACGTCGCGCACCGCAAGGTGGCCCGGCTGATCGACGGCGTCGGCGCGCGCCCCTGGGGCATCGCGGTCAGCCCCGACGGAAAGCAGATCTACACCGCCAACGGACCCTCCAACGACATCTCGGTGGTCGACGCGGCGACGGGCAAGATCGAGAAGCGGATCAAGGTCGGCGGACTCCCGTGGGGCGTCGTCGTGGGCGCGCCCGCGAAGTGACCGAGCCGGCCGCGGCGCAGAGCCGTGCTCGCACGGCGCAAGTTAATGCGGCGACCAGGAGCAGATCGTTCCGTCGCCACCGGCCACGATCCGGCCTTTGACGGCGATCGGCGACGTCCACTGCTTGACGCCCGCGCAGCTGTTGGTGCTGCTGTAAAGAGACGCGCCGGTGTCGCCGTCGAGACCGACCAGCTGTCCGTTGCTGACGTACCAGACGATCGCGTTGGCCTGGCCGTCGGTGGTGGTCGCGATCGGCCCGGTGGTCGCCCCAGCGAGCGCGCCGCACCAGGCGACGGCGGGCGTGGGCGGGCTGCCGGCCGTCAGGCGCACCGACACGACCGAGTGCCCACCGCCGCCGCCCGGGCACATCGCGCCGCCGTCGGTCGAGAAGACGACGTAGGTGCCCATGGCCGTCCGGTAGGACGCGGGCGCGGTGTGAATCGACATGCCGCTCGCGGCGACGGTGAAGTC
This sequence comes from Polyangia bacterium, assembly GCA_035315605.1. Lineage (GTDB taxonomy): Bacteria > Myxococcota_A > Polyangia > Fen-1088 > Fen-1088 > JADGRB01. Next base: position 2,134 of record DATFXS010000950.1, on the reverse strand, counting down.
CACCTTGAAGCCGTCCATGCCGCCCAGGTTCGCGGCGTCCAGCAGGTAGAGGTGCCCGTCCTTCGACAGCTGCGCCACCATGTTGGCGGGCGTCGACCCGGACTGCTGGATGAACATCGGGTTGACCGAGCCCAGGTCGAGGTCGCCGCTGTCCATCGTCTGCCAGCGCGATGGGAAGAACGATGCGCCCTTGGACGCCATCCCGGTGATGCGAACGACCTCCTCGCTGTCCTGGTGCGTGGCGCCGCCGCCGCCCGTGCGGTTCCCGGTCGCCACGAACACGCCGTTCCCGTCGGAGGCCATCCCGGCGGCGGCCCAGATCCCCTCGCCCTGGCCGTCGGTCGCCCAGCCGACGACGTTCTGCGGATTGGCGGTCTCGATGGCGACGACGCGGCCGTGGTACGTGCCGCAATCGCCGACGAAGCCGCCGTATGCGACGTAGAGGATCCCCCCGACCAGCGACAGCGCGCTGCGCTGATTGTGAATGGTGGGATCGAACCCCAGCTTGCCGGACACGTCGACCGGCCAGCCGCTGCGGACGCTGCCGTCCTCGATCGAAAAGGCGTCGGCGAGGTGATCGGTGATGTCCGAGCCGCCGAGCGCGCCCGCGATGTAGATGGTGCGCGACGACCCGTCGATGACCGGCGTCGAGATGATGCCGACCGGCGACACGCCGCCGTTGCCGCTGACGCAGCCGACGGAGTTGCCGTTCGCGGGCGCGCCGATGTTCTTGGTCCAGATCGTCGCGCCGGTCGTCTCGTCCAGCGCCATCACGTCGTTGTTGGTCGTGACCGCCATGAACGCGCCCTTCCCGGCCGGCCCGTTCTCGATGTAGAGCGGCGACGCCCACATCGCCCCGGTGAACGACGGCGCAAAGCCGGTGTCGGCGGCCATCTTCGCGGCTGCGTCGTGCGTCAGCATCGGCTGGACGAAGTGACCGTCGCGGGACGGGTTCTTGTTCCGCTCGAGCACCGAGTTGCCGCCGCCGCCCCCGCCGCCGCTGCCGCTCTTGCTGGAACAGGCGATCGCCAACATCGCGATCAAGAGGAAACGCCGTTTCATGGGGCCCTCCTGAAAAGCTGACGCCTACTGTAAGCCATTTTGCGGAATCGCGCCCTGTCGGCGCCGCGGGCGATCGGGTATCGTCCCCGACTGCACGTGAGTCGCGCCCGCCGGTTCGCCTTGTCCGTTGCCCTCGCGACACTGGCGGCTGCGCGCACCGCAGCCGGCGCCGGCACGCCGCCCGGTGGCCTGGCGGCCGGCTCGCCGTTCGAGGCGGCGACGGGTTGCAAGCAGTGCCACGGCGGCTCCACGACCAGCGACGGCAAAATGTACATGCCCTGGGACACCTGGGCCGGCTCGATGATGGCGAACGCCGCGCGCGATCCGCTGTTCCTCGCGTCGCTGAGCGTCGCGGAGCAAGACAGCCCGGGCAGCGGCGGCTTCTGTCTGCGCTGCCACACGCCGTCTGCATACATCGGATCGCGGACGACGCCCGGGAATGGCACGGCGCTGAACGACCTCGACAAGGAGGGTGTCCAGTGCGCCGTCTGCCACCGATCGGTCGACGGCAGCCAGCCGCCGATCTCGGACGCGAACGCGCCGTACATCGGCAACGCGCAGCTCTACTTCGACGTCGGGACGATGTACGGCGCCCCCTACCACGGCCCGTATGACGACTCGTCGTCCTCCGTGCACGACACGCTCGCCGATCCGTTCACGAGCGGTGACGACAGCCGACTGTGCGGCCAGTGCCACCAGGTCGACAACCCGGGCCAGCATCTCTACGATGCGTCCGGCACCGACACCGGCAAGCCGTTCCCGCTCGACACCACCTACGAGGAGTGGCAGCAGTCGTCCTACGCGAGCGGCGCAAGCGCGCAGAGTTGCCAGAGCTGCCACATGCCGGCGGTGAACGGCTCGTACGCGGTCGGATCGGGCTTCGGCAACCGCGACATGCCGGCGCGCCACGACTTCGTCGGCGGCAACGACTGGGGTCCGGCGCTGCTCAAGGCGGCGTTCCCCGGCCTGCGCGACGACCAGTACGACTACACCCGGGCCACCGCGCAGGCGAACCTGGCGGCGGCCGCGAAGCTCGAGATCAAGATGCTGCCCGCCGACGGACCGGCCGGCG
>DATFXS010000949.1:0-10708 GCA_035315605.1 Polyangia bacterium | reverse complement strand
CGCCGCCGGAGTTCCGTCGGCGCTCATCCGATCGGCTCTCGTTTTGCGGTCCCCACCCGGAAGCGCTGGTACCTCACCAGCACGTCACGGCCCTCGACATGCGTCTCCAGCTGGTCGAGCCCGCGCGGCGATGGGCCGCCCAGGCACCGCCCGTCCAGATCGAACGCGGAGGTGTGGCAGGGGCAGTTGAACTTGCCCGTCTTCTCGTCGAAGTCGACGCCGCATCCGAGGTGCGGGCAGACCGTCGAGAAAGCCTTGATCGGCCCATCCTCGACGGCGCGCACCAGCCAGCACGAGCCGAGCGTGACGTGGTCGAGGCGGAGCCAGGCGTCCTCGCGCGGGCCGACCGCGGTGACCCGCAGCGGCTTGCCCGGCTTGACGTCACGCTCGCCGGCGACGCGCAACGGACCAGGCCCGCTGGCCCCGGCGCCGCGGCGGGCGGGTCCAGCCAGGAATCCGAGGCCGGGGACGATCGCCAGCGCCGCCGTCAGCGCGCCTAGACCTGCCGTGATCACCTTCAGAAAGGCGCGACGCTCGTCGGGGGGCTCAACTGCCATTCGCGAGGAACGGAGGATCGCGTGCGCGGCAACACGCCGTCAAGGCGCCAAAGCACGCGGGCAAATTCTTGCAGCCCCGGCGCGCGGTTTTTGGGACGCCTGCTTTTTCTGGCTAATGCTGCCCAAAAAGAAAAAGGCCGGGGCTAGGCCCGGCCTTTTCTCACATGTCTTTTGGACGATGACGCTTATGCGTTCTTGCGAACGTTCGCGGCCTGCAGTCCTTTCGGTCCCTCCGTGATGTCGAACTCGACCTCCTGCCCTTCGCTCAACGAGCGGAATCCCTCCGCCTGAATTGCGGTGTGATGGACGAACACATCCGGGCCATCCTCGCGAGCGATGAACCCGTAACCCTTCGCATCGTTGAACCACTTCACCTTGCCGGTTGCCATTTACTGCCCTCCTACGAACGTTGATTCCATGCCTCTTTCCGCGGCGTTGGCCGGGGAAATTGGGCGCCAGAGTACGAGCCCTGCGGAATGTGTCAAGTGTCGCCGGCATGTCACCGGCCGTCCATTTTTGGAATCTACTTTAGCTCTTGACAAAATGCATCGACGGCGGCCGCCGGATCGGGCGCGGCCATCACGGCGCGGATGCAGGCAACACCCTGTGCGCCTGCCGCGAGCACGTCGCGAACGCGGGGCGGTTCGATGCCGCCCACCGCGACGATCGGGATCCCGGCCGCGACCGCGGCGGTGATGGCGCCTGTCCCGAGCGGCGGGCCGAACGGGCGCTTGGACGGCGTGTCGTGGATCGGCCCGAGCAGCGCGAAGGCGATGCGCGCGCCGGCGGACGCGGCGAGGGCGCCCACCCCCTCCGGCCCGTGCGCGGATACGGCGATCCCCAGGTTGCCCGCGATGCGCGCTGCGGCGGCGACCTCGATCGAGCCGCCGCCCAGGTGAACGCCGTCCGCCCCGACCGCCAGCGCGACGTCGATGCGGTCGTTGATCCAGAGGCCCGCCCCCGCGGCCGCGGTGATGGCCCGCAGCGGGCGCGCCAGCTCGATCAGCGCCCGGCCGCCGAGGTCCTTCTCGCGGAGCTGGACGGCGACCAGGTCCGGCGCCAGGCCGCTGCCGGCCACGCCGCGCAGGGCCGCGCCGACCACCTCGGGCAACGGACGCCCGCCCGTCGCCTGCCGATCCGTGATCAGGTAAAGCCGCGGGATGCGCGCCAACGCTACTCGATGACGCCGTCCACCGGCGACGACGCGGTCGCGTACAGCTTGCGCGGGATGCGGCCGGCCCGGAAGGCGCGCCGGCCGGCGCTGACGGCGTCGCGCATCGCCTCCGCCATCAGCAGCGGATCGCGCGCGCCCGCGATGGCGGTGTTCATCAGCACGCCGTCGCAGCCGAGCTCCATCGCGACCGCCGCGTCGGACGCGGTGCCGACGCCGGCGTCGACGATGATCGGCACCTTCGCCTGTTCCAGGATGATCCGCAGGTTGTACGGATTTCGGATGCCGAGACCCGAACCGATCGGCGCGGCCAGCGGCATCACCGCCGCGCAGCCGACGTCCTCCAGCTTTCGCGCCAGGATCGGGTCGTCCATGCAGTAGGGGAGGACGGTGAAGCCTTCCTTGACCAGCACGCGCGCCGCCTCCAGCGTCGCGGCGCCGTCCGGGAACAGCGTCCGCTCGTCGCCGATCACCTCCAGCTTCACGAGGTCCGCGATGCCCAGCTCGCGCGCCAGCCGGCAGGTCCGGATTGCGTCCTCGGCGGTATAGCAACCGGCGGTGTTCGGGAGGATGGTGTGCCGCGTGCGATCGATGGTGTCGAGGACGTTGGGCTTGCCGGGGGTCAGATCGACCCGGCGGAGGGCGACGGTGACGATTTCCGCCCCCGAGCGCAAAATCGCCTCACGCCCTTCCTCGAGCGTCCGGTACTTTCCCGTTCCGATGAGCAGGCGAGACCTGAACTTCCGTCCCCCCAGGACCAGCGGGTCGTCGTCTGTCGCGGAACCGCCGCCCGAACCGCCACCAATGAAGGCGACGATCTCGATGCGGTCGCCGTCGGCCAGGCCCGCGTTGGCCCAGGTGGCGCGCGGGACGACGTCGCGGTTGCGCTCGACCGCGACGCGCGCCGGGTCGATCCCCATCGCGGCCAGCAGGGCTGACACGGTGGTGCCCGGATCGGCCTTGCGCAGCTCGCCATTGACCGTGAGTCGTAGCTCGTTCATGAGTTAGCGCGAAGCATACCCTCAGACCCTGACCATGCGCTGCCCCTTCTGCTCTCAGATCGAGGACAAGGTGGTCGACACCCGGCCCTCCGACAACGACAACGTCATCCGGCGTCGGCGCGAGTGCCTCGGATGCGGGCGGCGGTTCACCACGTACGAGCGGATCGACGAGGTGCTGCCGGTTGTGGTCAAGAAGGACGGGCGGCGCGAGCCATTCGACCGGCTCAAGATCCTCGCCGGGCTCCGCAAGGCGTGCACCAAGCGCCCCGTGCCGGTCGAAGAGCTGGAGCGCGTCGTCGATCGCATCGAACGCGAGCTGGAAGAGGCGGGCGAAAAAGAGATCCCGTCGTCGCGCGTGGGCGACGCGGTGATGGCGGAGCTGCGCGACATCGACGACGTCGCCTACGTCCGCTTCGCGTCGGTCTACTGGCCATTCAAGGATCTCGGCGAGCTGCAGGCCGAGCTCAAGAACCTGGTCGAGAGGCGGGGCAAGCGATGACGCGTGGGGAGCCGGCGAGCTTTGCTCGCCGCGGACCATCGCGGGAGGGTATGGGAACCCTCCCAGGGTTCCCATGTTGAAAAAGCCGAAGTTCGCGGCCGCCGACGAGCGCTTCATGCGCCGCGCGCTCGCGCTCGCCGAGCGGGGGCGGGGGACGGCCCGGCCGAACCCGGTGGTGGGCGCGGTGATCGTGCGGGGCGGCCGGATCGTCGGCGAGGGCTACCACCGGCGCGCCGGTGAGCCGCACGCCGAGGTCAACGCGATCCGCGCGGCGCGCGGGCCGACGCGCGGCGCGACGATGTACGTGACGCTGGAGCCGTGCTGCCACGTGGGCCGCACGGGGCCCTGCACCGAGCACGTGCTGGCCGCGGGCATCAAGCGCGTCGTGGTCGGCTGCGGCGATCCGAACCCGCTGGTCGACGGCGGCGGCATCACGCGGCTGCGGCGCGCGGGCGTGCGCGTCGACGTCGGCTGCCTGGAACGCGAATGCCGCGAGGCGATCCGCGCCTACGCGATCTGGGTGCGCGAAGGGCGCCCGATGGTGACGCTGAAGGCGGCGGCGACGCTGGACGGTTACATGGCGGACGGCAGGCCGCGCGGCGCGCGCGCGCCCGCGTTCCTGACCGGGCCGAAGGCGCTGCGGGCCGCGCACGAGCTGCGCGCCGCGCACGACGCCGTGCTGGTCGGCTCCGGAACGGCCCTGGCCGACGATCCGCGGCTGACCGTGCGGCTGCCGGGCCGCAAGCGCGCGGCCGCGCCGCGGCGAGTGGCGCTGGCCGGCAAGGACCCACTGCCCGTCGATCTCAAGATGCTGTCGCCGGAGGCGCCGTCGGAGGTGATCCGCGACCCCGCCGGGGAGGGGCGGCCGCCGATCGCGTTCGTGCTCGAGCATCTGGCCCGCGAGCGCGAGGTGCAGTCTCTGCTGGTCGAGGGCGGCGCCACGATTCACGGCGCGTTCATAAAGTCGGGGTTCGTCGATCGGGTGGCGTTGTTCGTCGCGCCGCGGCTGCTGGGTGGGGGCGTGCCGGTCGCGCGGGGGGCGGACCTGCCGCTGGCGGATGCGCTGCGCCTCGGGCCGCTGACCGTGCGCGCCGTCGGCGAGGACCTGCTGATCACCGCGGATGTGCTAGGGGCGAAGCCTTCCCGGTGATGCTAAGATAGCGACGCTTTTCGGGAATTTGCGTCCATGTTCACGGGCATCGTCGAAGCGCTGGGCGTCGTCGAGTCGATCCAGCGGCATGAGGTGAATCAGGCGCCCGTGGTGCGCCTGGTGGTCGTCACCGACCTTCCCGTCGAGGCGATGCCGATCGGCGCCAGCATCGCCGTCGACGGCGTCTGCCTGACGATCGTCGGGCGCACCGCCGGACACTTCGCCGCCGACCTCGGGCCCGAGACGCTGGCGCTGACGACGCTGGGCGCCCTCGAGCCGGGCAGCCGCGTCCACCTGGAGCGGCCGCTGAAGCTGGGCGATCCGCTGGGCGGCCACCTGGTGCTCGGCCACGTCGACGTGATGGGGACGGTGGTGTCGCGGCGTCAGGTCGGCTCGTCGCTCGAGCTGGAGGTCTCGGTGCCGTCTCCGGTGTCGCGCTATCTCGCGGCCAAGGGATCGATCGCCGTCGACGGCGTCAGCCTGACCGTCAACACGGTGGTGGGCGACGTCGCCTCGATGATGCTGGTTCCGCACACGCTCGAGGCGACGAAGCTCTCCGACAAGCGCGTCGGCGACGCCGTCAACCTCGAGGCCGACATGATCGTCAAGCACATCGATCGGCTGGTGGCGGCCCAGCTGGGGGGGGACGAGCGCGGCAGCGCGGGCGGGCACACCCCGCGCCGCGAAATTTCGATCGACACGCTCCGGAGGTACGGCTTTGTCCGCTGATCCGGCCGCCGAACGCCACGTCGCGGTCACGCGCGCGATCGACGCCATCCGCGCCGGCGGGATGGTGATCCTGGTCGACGACGAGGACCGCGAAAACGAGGGCGATCTGGTGATGGCGGCGGACCGGGTGACGCCCGAGGCGATCAACTTCATGGCGCGCGAGGGACGGGGCCTCATCTGTCTGTCGCTGACCGAGGAGCTGGTCGCCCAGCTCGGCCTGCCGATGATGACCGCCGACAACCGGGCCCCTCACCGCACGGCCTTCACGGTCAGCGTCGACGCGCGCTTCGGCACCACCACCGGGATCTCGGCGCGCGAGCGGGCCGAGACGATCCGGGTCGCGGTGGCGCGCGACGCGAAGCCCGACGACCTGCTGGTGCCGGGACACATCTTTCCGCTGCGCGCGCGGCCCGGCGGCGTGCTTGTCCGTTCGGGACAGACGGAGGGCTCGGTCGATCTGGCCCGCCTTGCGGGCCGCGAGCCGGCCGGCGTCATCTGCGAGATCATGCGCGACGACGGCGAGATGGCGCGCATGCCCGACCTGATCCCGTTCGCGCAGAAGCACGGACTGCCGATCGTGAAGATCGCCGACCTTATCGAGTACCGGCTGGCGCGGGAGATGCTGGTTCACCCGGTGTCCGAGACCGTCGTCAAGCCGCGGCTGGGCGGCGTCACCGCCGAATTCCGCAAGTGCGTCTACACGACCGACGTCGAGGAGACGGAGTACCTCGCGCTGGTGCTCGGCAAGATCGATCCCGCGGAGCCCGTGCTGGTGCGCGTTCAGACCGCCGACGTGCTGCGCGACGTGTTCGGCGCGGCGGGCACCGACGACGATCACCCCGCGACGGTGTCGCTGCGGATGATCGAGGCCGAGGGCAAAGGGATTCTGCTTTACGTCTTCTCCCGGGCGCGGGCGAGCCTGCTCGGCGGTGCGGCCGGCGCCGGCGCGGCGCCGGCGGAGCCGCCCACAGCGACGTCGCGGAAGGAGCGCCTGCGTGACTACGGGCTGGGCGCGCAGGTGCTGGCGCACCTGGGCGCGCGGCGAATCCGCCTGCTGACCAACCATCCACGGCAGATCGTCGGACTCGGGGGCTACGGCCTGGAGGTCGTCGAATCCGTCCCGATCCGCCTGCCCGGGCGGGTCGTGGCGCTGAAAGGAACAGGATCATGAGCAGACCGGAGACCAAGGCATCGTCTTACGGAACGGAGAGCGACGGGCCGGTCCACGAGGGGGGGCTGTCGGGCAACGGCCGGCGGTTCGCGATCGTGGCGGCGCGCTTCAACGACTTCATCGTCGAGAAGCTGATCGACGGCGCGCGGGCGGCGCTGCGGCGGGCGGGGGTGGCGCTGGACGACATCGAGCTTTACCGCTGCCCGGGCGCGATGGAGATCCCGGGGCTGGCGCGCAAGGTCGCCGACACCGGCAAGTTCGACGGGATCATCTGCCTGGGCGCCGTCATCCGCGGCGCGACGCCCCACTTCGATCTGGTCGTGCGCGAGGCGGCGGCCGGCGTGGGCGCGCTGACGGCCGAGGGCAAGATCGCCGTCGCGTTCGGCGTGCTCGCCTGCGAGAACATCGAGCAGGCGGTCGAGCGGGCCGGCGCCAAGGCGGGGAACCGCGGCGCGGACGCGGCGATGGTGGCGGTCGAGATGGCCGACCTCTACGCGAACATCGAGGCGCAGAAGAAGGCGGATGCGGTGCCGGTCAGCGTGGTGCCCGCGCCGACGACCGACTTGCCGCGCCGCAAGTCGTAAATAGAACAGGTAACGGAGGCGAAGGCGAATGGCAGGGCCGCGGCGGAGATCGCGCGAGATCGCGCTGCAGATCCTGCATCAGATCGACGCGGGCGCCGTCCCGCCCGAGTCGGACGCCGACGTCGACCAGGCGATCGCGCGTTACTTCGAGCACCTGGCGATGAAGGGCGGGCCGGCGCGCGAGGAGGATGACGACGACGCGCCAGACATCGCGGCGAAGATCGATCGCCCGCTGGTGCAGGAGCTGGTCCGCGGCGTCACGCAGCACTGGGCGGAGCTGGACGAGACGCTGACGAACCTTTCGCAGAACTGGCGCCTCGAGCGGATGGCGATCGTCGAGCGCAACGTCATCCGCATCGCCCTCTACGAGCTGAAGTACTGCGAGAACGTCCCAGTGAACGTCGTGCTGAACGAGGCGGTGGAGCTCGCGAAGCGCTACGGCACGGCCGAGGGCGCGGCCTTCACCAACGGCCTGCTCGATCGCGCGGTGGGTGAGCTGGGCATCCGTCGCTGAGCGTGCCAGCCCCGCGACGCTGCCGGATCGAGATCGTCACGAAAGACCTCGGGATCCTGCCGCCCGAAAAGACCGGCCTCGTCGAGACGATTCAGGCGGCGCGGACGATCGTCGCGGTTGGCACTCAATCGGCACCGCACGTGGTCGTTCGCAGCGCGACGCCGCCGTTCTTGCTAGAGAGCGATGACGAATCCATTCGCAAGCTCTTCCCCGGCGCCGTCGTGTCGCTGGTTCACGCGGACGTTCCCGGCATGGCCACCATCTCTTGCACGGCGGTGAGCGAGCGCGAGCGACTCAGCGCAGCCGCCGCCGTCGCGACGCTGAAGCGTGCCTGGGCCTGGGACGAGTCGCCGACCATCACGGTAACATTCGAAAGCGACGGCCGGGCCTTCCGCCTGAACCCGACCTTCGAAGACGGCGCCTGGTGGGTCGACGCGCCCGCCTGAAGCCGCTTCCGCTTGCCTGCGCCGCGATCGATCCCAGCTTTCCGGCGGAGGTGTGCGATGCCAAGCGCGGTGGAAAGCGAGTTGGTGGACCTCGAGCGGCGGTACTGGCAGGCCTTGCAGGACGGTGACGCCGACACGGCGCTCGCGCTGACGGATGACCCGTGCATCGTCGCGGGCGCGCAGGGGGTGGCGAGCCTCGACCGGGACACGATGGCGGGGATGCTGAAGCAGGGGAGCTGGAAGCTGCGGCGGTTCAGCATCGATCCGGACGTGAAGCTGAAGATGATCGGCGACGACGCCGCGATTCTCGCCTACACGGTGCACGAAGAGCTGACGGTCGACGATCGACCGGTGAAGCTGCAGGCCTCCGACGCGTCGACCTGGGTGCGGCGCGACGGGCGGTGGGTCTGCGCGCTGCACACGGAGGCCCTGGCCGGCGACGCCTTCGGCCGCGATCGGCGCGAGACGGTCTAACGGCTGCCGCGCGGAGCCGCGCCCTGATAGGCTGGGCGCGTGGCGGCGACACCTCGGGTCATCTCGGCCGAGTACACGGCCCTGGTCAAGTTCGGCATGACCGTGCTCTGGTTCTTGACGATGCTCGGCGTCGCGCTCGAGTGGCTCGAGCACGTCCGAACACACGAAGAGATCCCGCCCGTCGTGCTCGCCGGCGGGGTGCTCGGCGTCGGCGTCTGGGCCTGGATCGTCTGGACCTGCGCGCGCCTGAATCGGGTCGCGCTGACCACGGACGCGCTGCTGGTCTCGAACTTCCGGCGCGAGATCAGCGTTCCGTTGCGGGATGTCGACCGCGTCCGGCAGTCGCTGCTGGAATCGGGCATCGTGATCATCGACCTCGCCCACGACAGTGACCTCGGCAGGCGGTTCCGTTTCATCCCCAAGCGCGCCGCCAAGTGGGCCTTCCAGCAGCACCCGATCGTCGACCACCTGCGCGACGCGGTGGCGGATGCGAAGAAGGCGGAGCTCGCGGCGCTGACCGCGCGATGACGCCGGCCCAGCCCGCGCGCATCCATCTGTTGCCAGCCGCCGGGGCGCCCGTCGTGGTCGTCATCCGGCGCAAGCCGTCCAAGCTGTTTCAGATCATCCGCGTCGACACGCTGACGGGCGCTTGCGAGTACGGCGCCCGCTTCCGCGGCCAGCTCTATCCGATGCGCAGCGACGTCTCGTTCGACGGCAACTGGTTCGTGTACATGGCGCTCAACAAAGACGGGGTCTGGAACGCGGTCTCGAGGCTGCCGCGGCTGACAGCCGCCGTCAGGTCGCCGAACGTCGGCACCTATGGCGGCGGCGGGTACTGGCGATCGCCGGATGTCCTGTGCATGAACTGCTGGGGCGCGCTCGGCGAGCTGCCGTTCATGACCGAACCGCTGTTCAGCCACACCACCGACGACAGGGGCGTCCTCTTCCCGCGGTTGAAACGCGACGGCTGGCGGCGGCGGGGCGATAACTGGGGCCGCGAAACGCAGGTCCAGGACCGCAAGACGTACAACGTCGTCTGCACCGGCGACGACGGCTGGGAACGGAGGCCGTCCCCGACCCACCCGGCGCTGGTCATGTGGTACGCGGGTTTTCTCAACGGCGGTTTCACGTTCCGGTTCCGCGTGCCGGAGCAACCAGACCTGCTCGACGACGAGGTGGACTGGGCGAACTACGACTCGCGCGGCCAGCTGGTCGTCGCGCGGCGGGGCGTGGTCACGATCTACCGTTCGCAGGGAGGCCTGCGGGGACGCGGGCGCCTCCATCCCGCGCGCACGCTGGACTTCGAGGACAGAAGCCGATGACAGGGCGGGGAACGCCGCGGCGCCCGCGGGCGCGTGCCTCACACGCCAGAACCGCACCCCGCCGGGCCCGACGGATCCGCCACTGGACGCGGACGCCGATCGGCTCCGACGAATGGTGGCGAGCGTTGCGCCGCCTCGGCGTCGATCGCCATGACGTCGATTTCGCCCTCGACTACGCCCCGCGCGCGGAGGGCGATCCGCGACGAGTCGACGCCCACGGCGTCACGCCGCGCGGAAACGCGGCGACCCACGCCGCCACCTACTTCCTGCTGGCCGATCGTCAACCAAGCTACGCCGCGCTCATGTACGTCACCCACAGATGGGGGGACGCGAATCGAACGTTGAAGGAATGGATCGTGCGGCAGTTCGCCAACTTGATCGAGCGCGGCGGGGAGTGGAGAGAGGAGACGCTCTACTTGCTGTGGGTCGACTTCTTCGAGGTGCCCGAGCGCGCGCGCTTCGTGTTTCCACGTCTGTTGAAGGCGCTGGAGCCGCGCGACTGGCCGGAGGTGATCGCCGCGTCGGGGCCCGTCCCCTGGGACGTGAAGGCCGGCATTTACCGCGGGCTCGTCGCAGAGCCCGCGATGCAAGAGAGCCTCGCCAAGGGAATCTGTTTCTCATTCCATGATGTCTACGGCTCGGCCGACGCGATCGAGGCACGCGCCCTTTACCGCCGCCTCACGGTGGCGGACGCCGAGGTGAAGGCGGCGCTGGAGCGGGTGTTTGGCCGGCCCGCGCCCTGGAGGGTGCGCGCCGTCATCTCGGTCGACCAGCGTGACCCGCGGTGGTCGAAATGGATCCCGACCACGCAGCGGGACGAGGCGAGCTTTCTCATCTTGCTGCAGCCGCTCGGCGCCCAGGACGCATGGATGAAGACCGCTGAGCTGATCCTCGATCACCGGCGCATCGCGACCCTCGCCCACTGGGGCTTTCCGTTCGACCGGGCGATTCGCCACCAGGTGAAGGGCGATTGGCAGGATCCGGAGCCCAACGGCAGTATCCTGTTCCGCGCCCTTGGCAGCATCGGCGTGGCGCGCGGCGCGGTCGGGCGGGTGGTCGAAGCATGGCCGGCGGGCCTGGCGATCCGTTT
>DATFXS010000948.1:0-3479 GCA_035315605.1 Polyangia bacterium | reverse complement strand
CGTTGCCGCCGCCGCGACCGCCCGAGCCCGCGTTGCCGCCGCCGGTGCCGGCGTTGCCGCCGCCGCGACCGCCCGAGCCCGCATTGCCGCCGCCGGTGCCGGCGTTGCCGCCGCCGCGACCGCCCGAGCCCGCGTTGCCGCCGCCCGTTCCAGCGTTGCCGCCGCCGCGGCCGCCGCTCGCGCCGGCCGTGCCACCGCCGGCGCCACCGGTTCCGGCCGTGCCCGTGCCGCCGGTTCCGGCCGTGGCGCCGCCGCCCGTTCCCGCCGTGCTTCCGCCCGTCGCGCCGGCCGTGCCGCCGCCCGCGCCCGCCGTGCCCCCGCCGGCCCCGCCGCGACCCGCGGCGCCCGTCGTCCCACCGTGCCCCGTCGAGCCGCCCGTGCCCATGCCGGCGTTGTTGCTGCTGCCGCAGCCGACGGCGCCGATCACCAGTGCGGCGCAAGCACAAACGGAGAGCCAGCTCAGTCGGGTCATAGACATCCTCCGGGCAGGTGGGGTCGTTTCAGGCGCATTAGAGCCCCAAATCGCCCCGTGCGGCTCAGAAAAGTGCGGAAACGCTACCGGACGTGCCCTTCGCCACGCCGCGCGGCGCTACGCCTCAGGGGCCGCCCATCGAGCAGCTCTGGAGCTTCAGTGAGTTCGCATCGGCAGACAGCAGGCGGTCACACCAGGACGGCGACAACTTGATCGTCGACTTGTCCTGGCCCTGATACTCCCAGCCGTCGTACATGTTGTGCGGCACGGGGACGCCATCGATGAACACGCCCAGGCGATCCGGATTCGACAACGGCGAATAGATGTCGATCGTGCAGGCGATCTGCGCCAGATCGGTGACCGCCGACGAGATGGCAGTCTGCAGGTCCTGGCTCGACGTCACGTGATAATAGTAGGGGGCGTTCTGCAGATGGTGGCCGCCGCTCAACGCCAGTTGCTGGAGGCACGGCGCGCCGGAGTCACCGATGCCGATCACGACGGTGTCGACCTGCGTCGGGTTGCCGGAGAGCATGGCGATCTCGGATTGAGCATCGCTGCATTGATCGCGCGATCCACACGACGGTTCTCCGTCGGTCACGAGCAGGACGAAGCGGTTCCGGTTCTGTGAATCGAACATGTTGTAGGTGTTGCCGCAGATGCGAAGCGCAACGTCGGTCGGTCGATCGGCCGTCGTCGTGCATTGTGGGGTGGTCGGGTCACACGCCGTCGTGGCGACGTGAAAGCCCTGGTAGGCCATCGTGGTCGGAAACATGAAGTTGCTGTCCGCGCAGCATGCCTGTCCGTTCGAGCAGGACATCGAAGCCGGGGCGGGAAACCCGACGTAGCCGAAGCGCACGCTGCCCTGGTAGTGCTGAACGACGTCGTAGAGATCGGCGAGCGCCACGTCCAGGCGGCTCATGGTGCCCGCCAGGGATGTGGTGCTCATCGATGCCGAGCGATCGAGCGCGACGATGATGTCCGGCGATTCGCTGCTGCCCTGCACGTTCCGAATCTGGCCGCCGGCGCAGAAGCCAGATGGGATCCCACTGTCGCCGCCATCGATGCCGCCGCCTCCCGTCCCGATGCTGCCGTCGTAGTTCAGGTAGACGGTCTGCTGGCATGCGGCCAGCAGCGGCGCCAGGGCCAGCGCCACGCCCAGCAGGGTCGTCCCGCGCACGGCGCCGCCTACTTGCCGGCGGTCTTCGACGTCGCCTGCTCGGCCAGCTCCGTCGCCTGCCGCCTGAAGCGCCCTTCCGGGTACGCGCGGAGATAGCCGCGCAGCGCATCGACACCGCCTCCGTCACCGGCGCGTACCATGCATTCCCCCCGGTGGAAGGTCGCCGCCTCGACGACGTCGCGCGCGCGCGACGCCGACATGGCCAGCTGGTACGCGCCGATCGCGTGCCGGCAATCGCCGCGCCCGCGATAGAGATCGCCGGTGACGCGCGCGATCTCGCCGCGCCGTTCGCTGTCCGGACGCCGGCGCAGAAAGTCGATCGCCTCGCTCAGCGCATCGTCGGTCTCGCCCGCGCGCGCCAGGGTCTCGATGATCGAGACGTCCGTCTCGACGCGGAGGATGCCGTTCGGGTAGTCCGACCGGTAGTGCCGCCACGTCGCGACCGCCGCCGCGTACTGACCGCGCTCGCTCTGGATGCGGCCGATCTCGTAGGACGCGTTCTCCGCGACCGGTCCGGTCTTCTGGGCGAGGTTCTTGTAGATCTCCAGCGCCTTCGGCGCATCGCCCGCCGCCAGCGCGTCGCGGGCCGCCCGCGGAGACTCCGCGGCACCACCGCCTGCGCGCGACGGGCTTTCGATCATCGCGATGCTGGTCGCGGCGCGGCCGGACCGGTGATGTCGCGAATCCGACCGCATCTGCAGGGTCGTCTCCGGCTCGACCGCCCGCGGCGCGGTCCTGTCCGCCGGCACGGTCTGGGGCAGCTCCTGCTTCTCCAGCGCCTTGTCGGCAGCGACCTGGGTCGGCGCGGGCGCCGGCGGGCTCTCGGCTTCGGGCTGGCCGCTCCAGCGCTGGCCCGGCTCCAGCCGCGCCACGCGCGCCTCGCCGTTCCAGACCTCGACGACGCCCTCGTCGACATCGACATCGACGCGGCGATCGCCGGCGACCCCGACGCCGAACCGCGTTCCGATCACGACCACGCGAAAGCGATCGGCCCGCACGACGAAGGGATGGCCGGGGCGACGATGCGGAACCTTGAACCTGACGGTCCCGCCTTCGACCCGGGCGCCACTCTCCTCGATGCTCATCTTGCTCGTATGCTGCAGCTCGGCCACGACGCCGCCCTCGAGGGTCAGCCGCCGCATCTCGGTCGGGGCCTGCGCCTGCGCCTGCGTCATTCCCGGTGATTCGACGTTGCGCGGCCACAACCAGGCGGCGCACGCCAGGGCCACCGCCGCCGTCGTCGCCATGCCGCCCGCGAACCAGGACAGCCGCGCCCCGCGCCGCCCCGTCTCCGCCCCGGCGTCGATCGCCGACCAGCCCCGGCGCAACGTCATGTCGTCGGGGAGCCGCTGCTGGGCGTCGTCCAGCGCCTGCCTCAGCTCCGCGGCGATCGGATCGTCACCGTCGGGCCAGCCGGGGCGGGTCATGACTCACCCACCCGGCCGTTGCCGTTGGATTTGAGCCGCTTGCGCGCCATCGCCATCAGCTCGGCGCGCGCATAGTGCAGCCGCGACCAGGCCGTGTTCTCCGGGCACTCCGCGATCTTCGCGACCTCCTCGATCGGCAGGCCCTCGATCTCGAACAGCACCAGCACCAGCTTCTTCTTCGGCGACAGCCTCGCGACCAGCTCGTCCAGCATCCGCAGCCGCTCGCTCTTCTCCGAGGCGTCCGGGGCAGGCGGCGGCAGCGGCTCGCGCAGCAGCATGTTCGAGAGCATCGTGCGGACCCGCCGCCGGCGCGAGGCGCGCGACGCGTAGCGGGCCGCGATGCGATAGATCCAGGTCGACAGCCGGGCGTCGCCGCGAAAATGCGACAGGCTCCGGTAGACGG
>DATFXS010000947.1:0-2806 GCA_035315605.1 Polyangia bacterium | reverse complement strand
CGCTTCACGCTGCCGGAATCGCCGCGCTATCTCGCGACGCACGGCCGCGGCGACGACGCGATCGCGGTACTCAAGCGCCTCGGCATCGAGGGGCCGACCGAGAAGCTCGGCACCGACGTCGCGAGCGACACCAAGAGCGATCCGTTCGCCGTCGTGTTCAAGATGTTCCCGATGCGCGTCATCGCCGGCATGATCTGCTTCACGGCGTTCTTCGGCTTCGCCATCGGCGTCGGCGCCTGGCTGCCCAACATCTACATGGCGGACAAGGGTTTCACCGTCACCAAGTCGCTCACGTACATTCTGGCGATGAACTTCGCCGTGCCGTGCGCCAGCATCTTCATGATGTACGCGCTCGACAACATCGGGCGGAAGGTCACGGCGATCGGCGCGTTCATCGCCGCCGGCGTGATGGTCATCGTATTCGCCAATGCCACCAGCGACACGGCCCTCCTGGTGGCCGGCTTCGTGATGGTGTTCTGCGTCCAGGTCGCCGGCAATGCAATGCAGATCTTCGTGTCCGAGGTGTTCCCCACCAACGCCCGCGCCTCCGGCTTCGGCTGGGCGTCGGGCGTCGGCCGCATCGCCACCGCGTTTATCATTCCGGGCATCCTGCTGATCCGCGGGACTTACGGCATCGAAACGGTGTTCGTCTGCATCGCCATCCTGCTGGCGATCGCCGCGGTGATGGTCACGCAGCTCGGTCCCGAGGCGAAGCGTCTGGGATTGGACGAGGTCGCGCCGCCGACCGACCGGCTCGTGGAAGCCGGCCAGGCGTTCTGGCTCAAGTTCGTCGGGTTCGGGTTGATCGGCCTTTCGATCGTCTGGTGGATCGACTTCTTCCTGGCCGTCAAGGAGATCAAGACCGGCATTCCGTGCTTCGTCTACACGACGGCGGCGTGCAGTGCGATCGACACGAGCAAGCTGGTCGGGCATATCGCCTACCAACCCTACCTGCTGTGGATCGGCATCGTCGTCCTCGTGGTCGCCTTCGCGCTGAGCTCGAAGCGGTCGACATCGACGAGCGAGGCTGCGGCCGGCTGACGAAAGGCCTGCGTTGATCCGACGCGGCGCGCCTCGGCGCGCCGCGTTTCGTTCATTCGCGGGAGAAGCGCTCGACCCGGGAGAGCGCCGGAAAGAGCTTCACCCAGACGACGACCACCGCGAGGATGCCGACGCCGCCGATCAGCACGGCCGGCACGGCGCCGAGCCAGCCTGCCATCAGGCCAGCGCGGAAGTCGCCGAGCCGGTTGGCGGTGCCGAGGAACAGCGTGTTGACGGCGCTCACCCGGCCGCGCACCGCATCCGGGGTCTCGAGCTGCACCAGGGTCTGGCGGATCACCACGCTGAACATGTCGGCGGCGCCGGCCACCGCCAGCGCGACGAGCGTGAGCGCGAGCGACGTCGACCAGGCGAACACGATCGTGGCAATGCCGAACGTCGCCACCGCGGCGAACATCGCGCGGCCGACGTGGTTGCGCAGCGGCGCGTGCATCAGCACGAACGAGATCGCGAGCGCGCCGACCGCGGGCGCGGCGCGCAGCAGGCCGAGGCCCCAGGGCCCGACCGCGAACACGTCGCGCGCGAAGATCGGCAGCAGCGCGAGCGCGCCGCCGAGCAGCACCGCGAACAGGTCGAGCGACAGCGCGCCGAGCACGATCGGGCTCTTGCGAATGAACGCGATGCCGGCGAACAGCACCGCCATGCTGAACGGCTCGCGCTTGTCCGCGGTCCGCTCGTTCCGCACGCTGAGCACGAGCAGCGTCGCGGCGAGGGAGAGCGCGCAGCAGGTGACGTAGACCGCCGACGGCCCCGCGATGTAGAGCACGCCGCCGAGCGCCGGTCCCGCGATCGCGGCGGCCTGATTCGACGAGGCGACCACCGCGACCGCGCGCGGCAGCATCGCGGCCGGCACGATGCCGGGCAGCATGGTCTGCGAGGCGGTGATGTCGAACGCGCGCGCGGCGCCGAGCACGAACATGGTGCACAAGATCACCCGCGCGTCGATGACGCCGAAAAGCGTCGCGAGCGCGAAGACCAGCGCGCCCGCCACCTCGACCGCCTGCGCCAGCGCCAGCACGATGCGGCGGTCATGCCGATCGACGATCTGGCCGGTGATGAGGATCAGCAGCAGCACCGGGATGAACTGGATGAGGCCGACGAGCCCGAGGTCGACCGGATTCGCGGTGAGGTCGTAGAGTTGCCAGCCGACCGCCACGGTCTGCATCTGGAACGCGACCGAGGTGGCGACGCGCGCGAGCCAGAAGCGCGTCAGCGGACCGTGGCGCAGGATGGAGGAGGGGTCGTCGGTCATGCGCTGCCTCGCCTACAGGGCGCGCGATCGAGGCGAATGTCGGGATGTCATCGAGGTGATGGGGCGGGACGCGTTATCGGCAGTCACGATCGTAGCCCGCCTTCGCTCTTCGAGCTACGGCGGGCAGCCTACGCCCCTCGAAGTCCCTTGCAATGTCTGGCGCGTTGCGAAGGCTGGCCTGCCAGCCGAAGCCCCGAAGGGGCGTAGGCTGGTGGAGCCGAGGGGGATCGAACCCCTGACCTCCTCATTGCGAACGAGGCGCTCTCCCAGCTGAGCTACGGCCCCTCCAGGGCGCACGGATTACGTCCGCCTGGGTTTCGGCCATTTAGGACCGGCCCACATCCCTGTCAAGGACAGCGCTTGTTCGGCCCCGCCCGACCCGCTACATGTTCGGCGCTGTTATCGGAACCCATCATGCGCGCGCTCCTCGACGTCATCCTGCTGGCTTTGCAGATCTACGTCTGGTTACTGATCGCCGCTGCGATTTTGTCCTGG
>DATFXS010000946.1:0-5468 GCA_035315605.1 Polyangia bacterium | reverse complement strand
TGTTGTTGACGTTGCCGGTCCGTCCGCTCCGGGTGTGGGCCGGCGCGTTGGCCGTGCCGCCGGCGGGAGCGTTTCGGGTCTGCGAGGGCGCCGACCGCGCTTGCGGCGACGCCTGATTGCCGGACCCGGACGGGGCGCTCGGACGAGAGCCCGCCGCCGATCCGCCACCGCCGCGGTACGCGCCGCCGCCTCCGCCGCCCGTGCGCGCGGCTCCGCCGCCACCCATGCGCGCGCCGCCTCCGCCGCCGCCGCGCCCGCCGCGCGCGAACGCCGGCATGGTCGAGGCGCCGACCAGCGACGCGCTCAGCATCAACACCGACGAAAGCCTCGAAAAGAACGACCACCGCCTCGGGCCTTGCTCATTGGAACGCATGAGCCCTCCTTCCCGTGGCGCCCAATGCGAGGCTCGAGCCGCCGCGCGGACCGCCATAACAAAATCTGGGATTGCCAGGCTGGTGGGCAAGCCGAAGCGCGCGGAATCGCGCGGTCCGACGCGAGCAGGAGTACAATCGCCTCGTGCGCATACCCATCCTTGCGATGTGGGTGACCAGCACGCTCGCCATTCTGGGTGTCGAGAAGCGCCTCCGGTGGCTGGAGCTGTTGTTCAAACCGCTGACCACCCTGCTGTTGTTCGCCGTCATCGGAAAGCCCGAGACGACGTTCGCGTGGCTGGTGACGGCGGGCGTGGCGCTGTCGCTGATCGGCGACATCGCGCTGCTCTGGCAAAGCGACCGGGCGTTCATCATCGGCCTGGCCGCGTTCCTGATGGCGCACATCGCGTACGTCAGCGCGTTCCTGGGCGTGGCGGCCTGGTCGCGGCGCGTGGCGGTGGTCGCCGCGTTCGTCGCGGTGGCGTCGTTGCTGCTCGTGCGCGCGACCTGGAAGGGCGCGGCGGGGATGCACGGACCGACGATCGCGTACGCGGCGGTGATCAGCACGATGGTCGTGTCGGCGGCGGCGACGATCGGTGGTCCGCTGCCGCTGGCGCCGTTCGCCGCGGCGGGCGCGCTGCTGTTCTACGCCTCGGATTCCAGCCTGGCGATCAACCGCTTCCGGCGCCCGATCCCGTACGCGTCGCTGATGACGCTGGGACTTTACTGGCTGGGCCAGCTCGGCATCGCCTGCGCGGCCGCGGCGTCGCTCTGAGGCGCCCGACTAGTTGCCGAGCGGCCGGTCGGGGCGGAGCGTGCCGGGACGGATGCGCGAGATCGCCGCCTCGCACAGACGGAAGAAGCGGATCTTCTCGAGCAGCGGGTTCATCCAGCCGACCGTGATGCAGTAGTACTTGTCGCGCGGCGCCGCGTGATGAATCGCGTGATGCTCGGGCGACAGGATCAATCCCGCCCGCTGCAACAGGCGGATCCAGCCCGCTGGGTTCTTCGTGTGCGCCCACTTGTGAAACTGGTTGGTGCAGAAGACGAACAGCGCCGTGCAGGCGATGACGACGCAGGTATAGAAGAGCGGTCCGGTCGTCTTCGGCAGCATGAACAGCACCGACATCAGCACCGGCGCCGCCACGATGCAGTTGTTGCCGTTCGTCTCGACGAAGTCGTGCTTGGTGATGTCTTCGGGATCGACGTGGTGATAGCGGAACGGCCGCACGAAGTTGGGCCCGAAGATCGGGGTGCTCTCGTCGCCGACGGTATCGCCCGCCCAGTGCACGAACCCCGACAGAAAGTCGGACACGACGTAGCCGGTCAGGGCGGCCAGCGAAATACCGATCCAGTCACCGGCGCTGTGACTAGCGGCGATGACGCGCCAGGCGATCCAGACGAGCGACCCGAATACGAACGCGATGCTGGCGATTTCGAGCGCCCGGTGGCCGCGCCCGTACGGGCTCGGTTGGGCAGGAGTTTCCATGATGTTCAGAATATCTTACAGGAACTTAGCCTCACCCGCCGGTCCGATGCAACCACGCGTCGGCAGTGTCGCGCGGGGCGCCCCGGCGAAACAGCACGAAGTCGCCCTTTTCCGCCACCACGCCGTATTGGCCGCTCTGCAGCGCCGCCACCAGCTGATCGCGTTCCGGGCCGACCAGCGGGTGGCGCCCCAGCAGATAGTCGGCGTCGAAGTACCCGTGTAGCAGCGTGTAGGCGTTCTTCCGGCTCGAGACCTGGGCGACCAGCATCTCGGGCGCGGCGACGCTGGCGTCGGCCGGAATCTGGCGGATGAGCGCGTAGAGGTCGTCGTGACGGGCGCGGTCCTCGTCGGTGATCTCGACGTGCAGCGGCCGGAAACCCGCCCACGACGTGTTGTGCTGCAGCACGGGGCCGAGTTGATAGCAGGTCACCAGCGTCGCGCCGACCATCGCGACCTTCCAGGCGCGGGCGCTGCGCTGAACCTCGACCGCGGTCGCGTCTCCGACTTGCGCGGCGCGCGCCCGACGGTCCAGCCAGCGGAGATTCGCCACCACCGCGATGAACAGGAAGCTGGTCCAGTACGCGGTGTACTGGAAGCCCAGCCTCGTCAGCGCAGGATAACGCGTCTCCAGGATCGTGAAGATGAAGCCGGGCAGGGTGCAGAGCAGGCCGATCGGCCGCCGCCAGGGGAAGAAGGCGAGGGGCGACAGCATCTGAAGCAGGTAGATCATCTTGTCGCGCTCGAGCACGACGGTGGTCGTGTAGCCCGGGTTTCCGAACACGGTCTTCAGCACGCCGCCGAAGCCGTGCTCGCCGTCGGGCACCAGGTCCTTGTACTGGTGGACGTAGGCGGTGGCGCCGCCCAGGAAGTGAGGCATCAGCGTCAGCTTCACGACCACGAAATAGATCGCGCCGATCGCGGCCACGACCACGCCGGCGCGGGGGCGCTCGCCGGTCAGCAGCAGGTAGGCGCCGAGCACGACCAGCAGCGCGGACATGTCCTCGCGGTTGGCCAGCGTCAGCACGATCGCCACCGCCGCCCAGCGGTCGCGCCGCGCTTGCAGCAGCGCCAGCGTGGTCCAGAGGAAGAACGGCGCGAACGGCAGGTAATGGAAGTCGTAAAGGTTCGACCCCTGCACGGGCGCGTTGAACAGGAACAGCAGCGCGACCAGGCAGGCGGTCCAGGCGCCGAGATGACGGCGAGCCACCGCGTAGAGGGGGATCGCCGCGCCGCCGATCAGGAACGCCTGCAGGACCAGCAGCGTCTCGGGCCGCGGCAGCAGGCGGTACGGGATCCCGATCAGATACGAGATGTACGTTTCATGAAGGCCGATGTGCGATCCGATCGGTCCGCCCGCGTGGACCGACGTCTTGAACAGCGGGCCGTTCCAGTGGGCGGCGTTCCAGACCAGATTGTTCTCGACGCCCAGGTCGTAGCCGGCGCTCTGCAGGCTGTAATGGTGATGGATGGTGATGATCGAGAAGAAGATGGCGTAGCGCAGGACAGCGATCGCGACGATCGCGGTCGGCAGCCAGGGGGCGCGCGTCAGCAGGGCGGCCACGTCACCGCGCGCGGCGGCGAGGCGGGCGCGCGGGCCGGCGGGCAGCAGCGGCGGCGCCGCCAGCGCGACCCGCATCAGTCCCTGCAGCGCGAGGCCGAACATCGACGCCAGCGCCGCGAAGGTGAGCTCGCGCGGACCGGTCCACAGCTGCCACTGAAACAGCAACGGCACGAAGGCCGCCAGGCAGAGCGGCGCCAGCCGCCGCGCCACGCGGTCGACGGCGTCCAGCCCGGCCGCCCGGCGCGCGATGCAGACGCCCAGGCCCGCGCCGGCCGCCGCGAGCGCGCCCCCGAGCAGGCAGGCGACCACCAGCTTGCGCGAGCCGGCGGGCAGCGTGTTGTTGTAGACGTAGACGGGCAGTCGGCTGCGCGCGCCGAGGAACCAGAGGGCCAGCGCCACCGACGCGCCCTCGGCGGCCAGAAACCCGAGCGCGCGCGCGGCCCGGGTCAGGGGCGGCGTCGGCTCGGTCTCGATCGCGCCCGCCGTCATGAGCGCGCGCATCCTATAACAGGGTTCGCGTGAGGAGCCGGTGAGCTTTGCTCGCCGCGTATCATCGCGGGAGGGTTCGGGAACCCTTTGAGGGTTCCCGAGCTGTAAGATAGACAGGCCCGATGCCCCGGCTGACCGTCGTGGTCCCCTGCTACAACGAAGCCGAGCGGCTGGATCGCGGCCCGTTGCTGGCCTTCGTCGACGGGCACCCCGACGCCTCGCTGCTGCTGGTCGACGACGGTTCCAGCGACGCGACGGGCGCCGTCCTGAACGCGGTGGCGGCGGAGCGTCCCGGCCGGGTCCGCGCGCTGTCGCTGACGCCCAACCGCGGAAAGGCCGAGGCCGTCCGCCAGGGCATGACCGACGCGCTGGCGGCGGGGGCCGAGATCGTCGGGTACCTGGACGCCGACCTCTCGACGCCGCCCGCCGAGATCGACGACCTGCTGGCGGCGCTCGCGCGCCCCGGCGTGCAGGTCGCGATCGGTGCGCGCGTCGGCATGCTCGGCTACGACATCGATCGCAGCGCGGTCCGGCACTACCTCGGGCGCGTGTTCGCGACCGCGGCGTCGCTGATCCTGCGGGCGCGCGTCTACGACACCCAGTGCGGCGCCAAGCTGTTCCGTGCGGGGCCCGCGCTGTCCGCGGCGCTGGCGGGTCCATTCCTGTCGCGCTGGGCGTTCGACGTCGAGCTGCTGGGGCGCCTGCTGATCGGCACGCCCGACGTGACGCCTCTGCCGCTGTCGGCCATCGTCGAGGTTCCCCTGACCGTCTGGCACGACATCAAGGGCTCGAAGCTGGGCCTCGCCGGGATGGCGCGGACGCTGCGCGACCTGGCGATGGTCGCGGCTGACCTGAACGCGCGCCGCCGGGCGGCGGCGCGCTAACATCCAAAATCGCGAAAATCCTGCGTCGTCACAAAGTTTTTGCACGCTGAATCCGTTTGTCGGAGTCGGTGGGCGGAGGATAGATTCGCGACAACCCCCGTGAAGAGATCCGCTTTCTACAAGGCGTTCAGCGAGACCTACCTGGAGTTGGATCCGCGCACCCTCGGCTTCGGGCGGATCTTCTTCGCGCTGGTCCTGATCGGCGATCTGTTGCGCCGCATCCCGCGGCTGCGCGAGTTCTACACGAACGCCGGCATCCTCCCGAACCACACCGTGCTGTGGCGTCCGCCCGTGGCGCGTCTGTTCTCGTTCTTCTTCATGTCGTCGCTGCCCGAGGAGGCGGTGCTCTGGTTCCTGGTCTGCTTCATCTGCTTCTTCTTCTTTCTGATCGGCTGGCGCACGCGGGTGTTCCACGTGCTGTCGTTCATCTGCACCACCAGCCTGCACAACCGCATGCTGTTCGCCGAGAACTGGGGGGGCGTGGCGATCGGGGCGCTGATGGTCTGGACGATGTTCATGCCGACCGGACGCCGGTTCTCGGTCGACGCCGTGCTGGCCAGCATGCGCGCGCGGCGCCACGAGACGCCCGAGGACCTGGCGGCGGGCATACCGCCGGCCGACAACACGCGGTTCCGGTCGTTCGCGGTGCTCTGCCTGCTCCTCCAGATCTCGAT
>DATFXS010000945.1:0-3048 GCA_035315605.1 Polyangia bacterium | reverse complement strand
ACACGCCGGCCGCCGGGCAGGTGAGCCTGGGGGGCCGGCCGCTGGCGGCGCTGTCGCGGCGGCAGATCGCGCGGCAGGCGGCGCTGCTGCCCCAGGACGCGCCGGCCGACGTGCCGCTCTCCGTGCGCGAGGCGGTCTCGCTGGGCCGGCTTCCTCACCTCGGCCGGCTGCAACCCGAGACCGTCGCCGACGTCGAAGCGGTCGAGCGCGCGCTGGCCGCGACGGACACGACCGCGCTCGGTGACCGGCCGATCACCGAGCTGTCGGGCGGAGAACGTCACCGCGTTCACCTCGCGCGCGCCCTGGCCCAGGAGGCGCCGCTTCTGCTGCTCGACGAACCGATCGCGGGGCTGGACATCGCGCACCAGCTGGCGGCGATGGATCTCCTTCGCGCGACGGCGGACGGGGGGCGGGCGGTGGTGGTCGCGCTGCACGATCTCGCCCTCGCCGCGCGACGTTGCGATCGGATGCTCTTGCTCGCGGGCGGGGCGTTGGACGCCGACGCGCGCCCCGCCGACGTGCTGACGCGTGAGACGCTGGCGCGCGTGTTCGGCGTGCGCGCCGACGTCCGCCTGGATCCCGCCGGACACCCGATCATCGACATCGCCGAGGCCATCGGGGGCCCGTCATGATCCGCCCGCTGGTGCTGACGTTGACGTTGGCGTGGACGTTGACGCCACCGGCGCGCGCCGACGAGCCAGTCGCAGAAGCAGTCGCGCCGTCGGCCGACACCCCAACGCTCGCGCCGCCGCCCCCCATCACCGAGACGATCGTCCGCGCCCGACCCCAGCCCCCGGCCCAGCCCAGCGCCGATCAGGCGGCCGCCGCTTCGGTCGTGCTGCCCGACGAAAGCCCACGCGCCTACGACGACCTGGCATCGCTGCTGGCGGCGGTGCCGGGCGTCAACGTGGTGCGCACGGGCTCACTCGGCACGCTCAGCACGATTACGTTACGCGGATCGAATCCGGATCAGGTGCGCATCTACATCGACGGCGTTCCGGTCAATATCGTCGACGGCGGCGGCGTCGACCTCTCGACGCTGCCGATCGGCGACGTCGAGCGTGTCGAGATCTACCGGGGCAGCTCGCCGCTCCAGTTCGGCCAGTCGGCGCTCGGCGGCGTCATCTCGATCACGACGCGCACACCGGGACCCGCGCGCGCGAGCGCCCGCACCGGCACCGGATCGTTCGGGACGATGTTCGGCGACGTCAGCGGCGGCGGCCGCCTGGGTCGGCTGCGGCTCTATCTCGGCCTGCACGGCTTCATGGCGCAGGGCGATTTTCCGTACCTCAACGACAACATGACCGCGCTCAATCCCGCCGACGACCAGGTCATGCCGCGCCAAAACAACGACGTCCAGCAGGGCGACGGTGTGCTCCGCGCCGGGCTGACGCTGACGGGCCGGCGCGCGCTCACGCTCGGGATCATCGGCTTCGCGCGCGAGCAGGGCCTGCCCGGCCCCGGCGGCGCGCCGACCGTCAGCGCGCGCTTCGGCTCGAAGCGCGGCCTCGCGTACCTCGGCTACGAATCGCGCGATGACGTCGGGCCCGGCGGGCGCCTTTCTGCGCAGATGTTCGCGTCGTGGCAGCGCGACCGGTTGCACGACCCCGCGATGGAGAGCGGCCTCGGCGGCGCTTCGATGACACACGACACGACGACCGTCGTCGGGGCCAACGCCCACGCCAGCCGTCCGTTCGGCGACTGGGCGCGGGGCGCGCTCGTGCTCGAGGGGCGCCGAGAAAGCTATCAGCCGATCAACGATCTGGCGGCCGTACCCGTCGGCCTTCCCGCGTCGCGATACACCGGCGTCGCGGGCGGCGAGATCGATCTGCGATGGCGATGGGCCGATCTCGACGTCATCCCGTCGGCCCGACTGGAGGCGCTGCAGGACACCCTCAGCCGCCGGAACACCGGCGGCGCGCCGATCGAGGGCCTGCCGGCCGTCTATCGCCGGGCGCCGGTGCTGCGCGCGGGCCTGGTCCGCCCGCTCGTCGATCGCCAGGCGCTGAAGATGACGCTGAAGGGCAACGTCGGGCGCTACGTGCGCGTGCCGTCGTTCATCGAGCTGTATGGCAACGGGACCGGGAAGGTGCTGGGCAACGCCGACCTCGTGCCAGAGCAGGGAACGAACGCTGACGTCGGAATCTGGCTCGACGGCGCCGGCGAGCGGGCGGCGATCGTCAGCCGGACGACCGCGTTCGCCGCGCGCGTCGATGATTTGATCCAGTGGCAATATTCGTCTTTTGGCGGCCAGGCGCGGGCGGACAACGTCGCGAGCGCGCGCGTCCTGGGCGTCGAGCAGGAGCTGCGGCTCTCGGTCGGCCGCCACTTCGGCTTTGTCGGGCAGGCGACAGTCCTCGATGCGCGCGATCGCAGTCCGAACACGGCGGCCTATGACAACCAGTTGCCGCTGCATCCGCGATATCGCGGCTACCTGCGTCCGGAGCTGACGCATCTCGCGATGCCGGCCGGGCTCGAAATCGCTGCGTACGCGGACGCCGAGTGGCGGACGCATGATTTCGAAGATCCCGCCAACATCGTCGACATGCACGCGCGCCTGTTACTCGGGTGTGGCCTGACGCTCGCCTGGCCGATAGGCCGCCTGCGCGCCACCGCCAGTGCGCTCAACCTGACCGGCACCCAGCTGCAGGACGTCCCGACCTGGGCGCTGCCGGGACGGGCCGTGTTCTTCGCGGTCGCCTACGCGCCGATCGGCGCCGAGGCCGAGTCGGGGTCCGCGATTTTCGATCCTCGTTACGGGCAATGAAACGCAAAGCAAAAGGAGCGAGAGAGATGCGACGTCATTTCCGATTTGTCGGTGGTGTGGTGCTTGTCGCGGCGGCGGCGGCGGCCGGGTGCAGCGACGACTCGCGCCAGGCCAGCGCTGCGGGCACGGGCGCCGGCGGTGGGGCTGGCAGCGGGCACGGCGGTGCCGCTCAGGCGGGCAGCGGCGGCAGCGGCGCCGTCGGCGGCAGCGGCGTGGGAACGGGCGGCACGGCCGACACGGGCGGTACGGCGGGCACGGGCACCGGTGGATCGGCCGGAAGC
>DATFXS010000944.1:0-7788 GCA_035315605.1 Polyangia bacterium | reverse complement strand
CCGAGCGAGGCGACGGCCTGGTGGACCGCCGCCCTCGGCGAGGCGAACCTACGCCTGCGGATCGGGTCGCGTAACGCGGCCCGCCTGGCTGCGCAGGTCGTGGTGCCGCTCGGCCGCCCGAGTTTCGAGCTTGCCGGCGTGGGTCATGTTTTTGAGCCTGCGACGATTTGGTTACGTGCAACACTAGGTTGGGAGCTACACTTTTAGGCCATGGGCAAGAGTCCCCCCGGCCATTCACCGACGATGGTGAATGGAACCGCGACGCTGCCAGCCGCACGTGCGGGCGCCGACGCGGGTGCCGCGGGTACGCTGCTGCCCACACCGCCTGACCTGACACCCCGGCGGCTGTACGACTCCCACTTTTCCTTCGTCTGGCGGAACCTGCGCCGGCTGGGCGTGCCGGACGCGATCCTGGAGGACGCCGCCCAGGACGTGTTCCTGGTCGTGCACCGGCGCTGGGATTCGTTCGATTCGCGCTGGTCGTCGGTCGAGACCTGGCTGTTCGGGATCTTGATGCGCGTCGCGCGCAACCATCGGCGCTCGCTGCGCCGGCGGGCCTGGGCGATCCCGTCGTCGATGGGCGACGTCATCGAGGTGGTGCCGTCGCCGGCCGCGGGCCCCGCGGAGCTGGTGGCCCGCCGTGAGGCGGTGGCGCTGCTCGATCGGCTGCTCGATTCGCTGGACGAGGACAAGCGCGCGATCATCGTGCTGGTCGACATCGAGCAGCTGTCGGTGCCGCAGGCGGCCGAATCGCTGGAGGTCAACCTGAACACCGCCTACTGGCGGCTGCGGACGGCGCGCACCCAGCTGCGCAAGTCGCTGGCGCGCGTGCGCGCGACGGAAAATCGATCTGAAACCCGGTCTGATGGGAATAACGGGGAGGGAGGAAACGCGTGATGAAGATGTTGGAGCCGCCTGATCTGGATGCCGATATGCGGGCGGTCATCGATGCGGCGCGCGGCGGCCACGAGCCGAACGAGATGGCGCGCGCGCGCGTGCGCCGGGGCGTCGAGGTGAAGCTGGCCGCGGGCCTCGCGCTGGCCGTCGCACCGACGGCGTCTGCGTTCGCGAGCGCCGCCAAGGTGACGGTGGCGGTGGTGGCGATCGGCACGGCGGTGGGCGCGGGCGTTTACGTCTATCCGCGGCTGTCCGCCCGGCCGGCGCCCGCGCACCCGACCGCGCAGCACGTCGCCGCGCGCCCGGCCCGCATCGAGATGCCGGCCCCGGCCGAGATTCCCGCGCCCGCGCCCGCACCGGCGCGGCCGCATGTGAAGCACCACGCGGCAGTGGCCGCCCCGCCCGTGGCGGTCGAGAACGTCTCGAGCCTGAAGGAAGAGACGGCCCTGCTGGGCGCGGCGAATGCGGCCCTCGCGCGCGGCGAGGTCAAGCGCGCGCTCTCGCTGCTGGACGATTACGATCACCGGCCGGGCGCCGCCCAGCTGGCCGAAGAGCGGACCGTGACCGGGATCCTGGCGTCCTGCGCGGCGGGCCACATCGATGCCGCGCGCGCGGAGGCGCGGCACTTCCATGCCCGCTGGCCGCGCTCGCCGCTCGCGGCGCGCGTCGACGGTTCGTGCGCCGGCAGCGGCGGATCCGGGCCGGCGCACAGCGTGCCTTGATCGGCGCGCCCGGGCGGGCCATGCGAGGTTCGCGGGCGGTCATTTCATCGTCGCTGGCGCTGGCCGTTGTGCTGGCCGCAGGCTGCGACGCGGGCAAGACCAAGCTGATCGGCTCCGACTACTGCTCGTTCGCGCCGGGGCCGCCGCCCGCCGGGACCGACGGGTTCTACACCCAGTACCTGGATGCCGCCGGCGTCCCGGTGATGTCGTCGTCGGCCGTCGACCCTAAGGCCGTGGTGGACGCGTGCCTGATCGTCGCCCACATGCTCAGCCTGCGCGCCGACGTCCGGAACGAGATGGTCAACCTCAACATGAGCGTCGCCATCATCGGCGTCAACGAGGTGACGACCGACATCCCCGAGTACAAGAACTTGAACACGATGTTCCCGATGCAGGACTGGAACAGACTGCGCGGCGTCGGCGCGACGAAGCCGATCCCGGTCAGCTCCGTCGGCGAAGAGAACCTGCTCTGCATTCAAGGCGACATGTTCGCCGGCGAGCAGCTGCTGGTTCAGACGTTCGCGACGGGCGTGCTGCTCGCCGTGGAAGACGTCGATCGCTCCTTCATGGGGCGGCTGGATGCGGCGTTCAGCGCCGCGGGCAGCGCGGGCCTCTGGAAGAACACCTACGCGAGCCAGAACGACATCGAGTACTACGCGGAGGGCGTCCAGAGCTGGTTCGACGCGAACCACTACGTGATGACGCCCGATGGAAACAACGGTCCCATCAGCACGCGCGGCGAGCTGCAGGCGTACGATCCCGCCCTGGCGATGCTGATCGCCGAGACGATGCGCGGCGACAGCTGGCGCCCGATGATGTGCCCGTAGCGGCTCCGCTCGATGAACTGCGGAGCGAGGGGAGCGGCTACTGGGGCGGCGGCGGCTCGACGCAGTGGCGGAGAACGTACCGCTTCACCGACGAGCCATTGTGTGAGTCGAGCCAGCGCTCTGCGGCCGCGCGCGTCGCCGCGTCGCGATGGTCGATGCAGTCGGCGATGATCGCGTAGCCGTCCTGCGCTTCCTGGTCGTCCTCCGGATATTCGCGCCGGTACTTCTCGAGCAGCCGTCGCATTCCGGCGGTGTCCTTGATCTCCATCGCCCCCTCGATCGCGCCGATCAGCCGGTTCTCCCCGAAGATGCGCAGGTGCTGCGGCGTGATCGGGTGCGGGTGATGGGGACCGATCACTTCACCACGCGGCGGCGCGATCGGGATCCCGTCGCTGGTGATCACTTCCTCGGGATCGGGGGCGGGCGGCTGCGCCGGCTCCGGCGTGCGGCGCGGGGGGGCCGGAGCTGGGGCGGGGGCGGTCGCCGGAGCCGGCTCGTCTTCGGCGACGGGCGGTGGCGCGGGCGGCTCGTCGCCGCCGCGCGCGAAGTGCCAGATGGCTGCCAGGCAGACCAGCAGCGCGCCGATGAGGACGACGAGTCGTTGCCTGGACTGGCCCGTACCGCTGCCTGCCACCGCTGGAACTATAGCGCGGGCGTCACTTCGTGAACGTCCAGGTCACCGTCTGGATCGAGTTCTTCCAGGCCGTGTAGTGGCAGTAGTTTCCGGTGACGGAGCTCGGGCACATCGAGGTCTTCACACGGACGAGGTCGTCCGCGGCGTTGTCGTAGGCCTTCGCCGATATCGTGTGGGCGCCGGCGGCGAGGGTGGAGGTGTCGAACGTCGTGCCCGCGTTGGTCATGGTCGTGCCGTCGATGGTCCAGTCGACGCTGATGACGACCGGGTCGATGACGTTGACGGTCAGGACACCCGGGTTGCCGGTCACCGCGCCCATCGGGGGAGTGGTCGAATCGATCGGCTTGATCCGCTTCCAGATCGCCATGACCGTCTCCTCGCGCGAGACCGAGTTGTAAGCGGTGTTCGCGGTGCACGTCGCCTGGTTCGTGCTGTTGCAGAACAGGCTGTTCATCGTCGAGTTCGCGCTCGGCCGGTACTGACCGCCCCCCACGGCGATGTAGCGGCTGCCGTCGAACGTTCCCTGGACGCCGGTCGCGCCCGCCTGGTTGTAGCCGACCCACATCGACCACTTTCCGTCGGTGGTGGCCGGGTTGCCGCACGAATTGATCTCCGGGTTGACGGTGCCGGTCGTTCCGCTGCCCATCGTGTTCGTGCCGCAGTTGGCGCCGGTGCAGGTGCCGTACTCGTCGGCGAGCTGCTGGAAGCCGTGGCCACCCTCGTGCTGCACGGCGCCGGGCGCGTCGGTGTTGCCGCCCGAGAACAGCATCGTCGTCGAGCCGGTGTTCCACCAGCTCGAGCCGTTCAGCATGACCGCGCGCCAGTCGATGGTGAGCGTCGACGGCAGCGCGTTGAAGGCGCTGTTGATCGCGGTCATGTTGCAGTTCGCGAGGCGGCTGGTGTCGTCGCCGCAGCAACCGAGCATGCTCGAACCGCAGATCGCGCCCGTGCTGACCAGCTTGATCCCGCAGATGTTGACGAAGTTCCGGTAGCGGTTGAACGGCGTTGCGTTCGGGCTGAACCGCCGGACCATCACCTTGGCGAGGTCCTGCTCGAACACGCCGCCGGCGGCGAGGTCGGCGGTCTGGAAGCCGTCGCCGAGGATCACGAAGTTGACGCGGTTCGCGGCCGGGCCGTGGTTCTCGATGATGTATCCCTGCGGGCCGCAGTCGAGCGGCACCGACGACATCGAGCCGCCCATGCCGGTCGTCGAGGAGGTGCCTCCCGTGCCCGCGGTGCCCGTCGTGCCGCCGCGTCCGGCGGCGCTGCCCGCCGCGCCCGTCGTTCCTCCGCGTCCGGCGGCGCTGCCTGCCGCGCCCGTGGTTCCGGATCCGCCCGCGGTGCCGCCCGTGCCCGGCGTGCCCGTGCCGCCTGTGCCCGTCGACGAACCGCCCGTCCCTGGCGTGCTGCTGCCCCCCGTCCCCGGCGTCGTGCTCCCGCCGCTGCCCACCGTCCCTGCGACCCCCGAACCGCCGGTACCGGCGCTGCCGGTCGTGCCGGCCGAGCCGGTGGCGCCGTTGCCGCCGGTGCCCGAGCCGCCGGTTTCGCTGTTTGCGCAGGCGCCGATCACGAGAAGACCGCTGATCAGCGCGACCGATACCGTACGAGAGGCGGGTTTCATGCCGGGTGTATGTCCAGCGCCTCCGTGCGCTGTGGAGGGCTCGGAACTCGCCTCAGCCGAATTTTTCGTCGAACTTTCCGTCGGAAAAAAAACTGCCAATCGGCCACGGAGCGGACATTCACCACTGGGGAGAGTCCATGTCCCAGCGCATCACGCGGGCCTTTTCCGTCGCCCTTGGCCTCTGTTTGGCGGTCGCAGCCTGCGATTCGCAAGAAGACGCCCCGGCCGGCGTCGATCAACCCAGCCCCGTCGACACGACGACCCAGGGCGGCGCGCTGATGACGGCGCCGTCGAAATCGCCGCGCACGATCGCCGCGATGATGTTCGACATCACCGGCGCGGGCGGCACCACGGCCAGCGGCGCGCCCAACATGACCACGATCATGAACGTCATCGGCGGCACCGGGTCGTCGCAGAAGCACATGTTCGAGGAGATCTCGTACGGCATCCAGGACACGGCGCCGATGTACTTCGGCCCGTACACGCTGCCGGTTCACAACTGCCTGACCATCGCCTGCTGCGGCCCGTCCTCGGACCAGACCGGCAACGGCGCGACCGTCATGCAGGAGATCAGCGCGCTGCCGATGACCTTCAATCACTACTTCTGGGTCTACGGAAAGATTCCGTCGGGCGCGAACTGCGGCACCTGGGGCGACGAGGGCTCACCCAGCAAGATCGCGACCTACTCGAGCTACTCGTTCCACGACATCGTCGGCTACTCGCAGGAGGTCGGGCACAACTTCGGCATGACGCACGAGCCGGCGATGTGCTGCGGCGGCACCGTCAGCGGCAACCGCACCTGCTCGGGCGGCGTCACGCTCTCCGACGACACCTCGGGCTGCCAGCACATGGAGTACGCGAACTCGCTGTCGTTCATGGGCGGCGGGGCGCACCACCCGTCGGCGGCGCACAAGTACATGCAGGGGTGGATGAGCGGCTGCAACTACGTCAAGGCCGGCGGGAGCACGACGATCACGATCCTGCCGCAGGAGCTGCCCTGCAACGGCGTCCAGCTGGTGCAGATCCCGGCGCCAAAGACGCGGAACGGTCCGGGGATCATGGGCGATCGACAGGGGTCGGCGCCGATGCTGACCGACTACTACCTCGAGATGCGCGCGCCGTACGGATTCGACAGCGGCATCACCCCGCAGATCCTGCTCTCGATCGGACCCGATCTGTCGCCGTCGAACCGCGCCGCGCCGTACATCTACCTTCTCGACACGAACCCCGGCACGTCGACGCTGAACGACGCGGGCCTGACCGCCGGCAAGAGCTACAGCGATCCCGCGGGCGGGCTGACCATCACAGTCAATTCGATCGACATGAACAGCGCCAGCGTGACGATCACGTCGTCGGGCACGGGCGGGCTGACGTGCGGCGACGCCTCGGCGTTCACGGCGCCGGGACCCGACGCCACCAGCTGCGGACCGCTTTACGGCGGCGGCACGTCCACGGGCCTGGGCGGCAGCTCGGGTGGCCGGGGCGGCGCGGGCGGTAGCGCGGGCGGCCGCGGTGGCGCGGGCGGGACCGCGGGCGGTTCGGGAGGTTCGAGCGCGAGAGGAGGGGCGGGCGGGTCGGCCGGCGGCGCCGCGGGCTCGGGCGCGGGGGGCACCGCGACCACGGGCGCCGCGGGAACGATCGGACCCGGGACCGGCGGCTCGAGCACGACCGGAACGGGCGGCTCGAGCACCACCGGGACGGGCGGCTCGACCGTGGTGACGGGGACGGCCGGTAGCAGCTCGACCGGAACGGGCGGCGGCGGAACGCCGAGCGAGGCGACGGGCGGCTGTTCTTGCGACACCGTGGCGGGGGCGCCGTCGCTCGCGACGACGGTCTTGGGACTGCTGTTCGGGATGATTACGATCGCGCGCCGGAGGTCCAGGCGTGCGCCGATCGATTGATGCGTTCGTCGTCGCCGCGGTCGTGCTGGCCGCGCCGGCGGCCGCGTACGCCGACGGTGCGTTCCCCGATTCCCAGACCATCCTGACGCCCGAGGATCGGCCGCAGGAGATCCTGCTGGTCACCAACTTCGGCCTGATCACGTCCGCCGACAACGGCAAGACCTGGCTCTGGTCGTGCGAGCAGGCCGGCAACGCCCTGGGCGACTTCTATCAACTGACGCCGGCGCCGAAGAACCGCCTGTTCACGGTCGCGAATCAGAACCTGGCCTACACCGACGACGCCAGCTGCGGCTGGCAGATGGCGACCGGCGCGGTGGTCGGGCAGTCGATCACCGACGCCTACCTGGATCCGGTCGGCGGCACGCGCGTGCTCGCCATCGCCGTGGCGAACCAGGTCTACTCGCTATATCCGTCGACCGACACCGGCATGACGTTCGCGTCCGCGACCTATCAGACCGGGACGGGCGTGACGATGGCGGGCGTCGAGATCGCCCGCTCCGACGCGAACGTCGTCTACGTCTCACTGCGCGCGGCGGACGGCTCTCCACAGCTGGCCCGCTCGATCGACGGCGGCGCGCACTTCACGGTGAACGATCTGAGCGCCGATCTCGGGATGGGTCTTCTACGGATCGTCGCCGTCGATCCCCAGGACCCGAACCGCGTCCTGCTCCGGTTTCTGGGCACCAACGATCAGTCGCTGGCGCTGACCGTCGACGGCGGCGTGTCGGCGACGAAA
Organism: Polyangia bacterium; assembly: GCA_035315605.1. GTDB lineage: Bacteria > Myxococcota_A > Polyangia > Fen-1088 > Fen-1088 > JADGRB01. Next base: position 450 of record DATFXS010000944.1, on the reverse strand, counting down.
CCGGTCACCATCAACGGCAACTTCAACGCGTACACGCGGCTGCCGAGCGGCACGATCCTGGTCGCCGGTCTGATCCAGTACTCGACGGTGCCCGGGCTGTTTCGCTCGCACGACGGCGGCACGTCGTTCGAGATGGTCGCGAACCCGCCCTCCATCCGCGCGCTGTCGCAGCGGGGCGCGCTGCTTTACGCCGCCGCCGACAACTTCGGCGACGGCTACGCGATCGGCACCTCGACCGACGAGGGGACGACCTGGCAGGCGCTGATGACGTTCGCGGACGTGAGCGCGATCAACCCTTGCCTCAAGACCGCCTGCCAGGACACCTGCGCGACGGAGGTCGGGCTTTCGCTCTGGACCGCCGACGTCTGCTCGGCCGATCCGCCGGTCTCGACCGGGACGGCGGGCACCGGCGGTGGGACGGGCGGAACTTCGGGCGCCGGCGGCGCGGGT